>NZ_JBHTVQ010000033.1:0-83975 GCF_042792855.1 Streptomyces sp. NPDC056600 | reverse complement strand
GTCCCCCACAGGCTGTGGGGGACGCCGTTCGCCGTTCCGGGGCAGGGGTCAGGAGGCGGTGAAGACCGCCACCGTCCGGCCCGGCACGCTGAAGGTGCCGTCCTCGTAGGAGGCCGACCTCACCACCGGGTCGGAGCCGGAGGCCTGCGCCGGGTGGAGGCGCCACCCGCCGTCACCGAGCCCGCCCACGTGCTGCTCCGCGGCCTCGGGGGTGGCGTTGAAGACCACCACCAGGTCGTCGAGGCGCATGGTGACGACACCGGGCGTCTCCTTCTCGCCGGAGAGCGGGAAGGACAGCTTCTGCTGCACCTTCTCCGTGCTGTCCAGGGAGAACGCCTTCTCCGTGGTGCGGATCCGCAGCAGGTCGCGGTAGGCGGCGGAGGCGCCCTCGATCTCCTCGCAGCCCACCGACACCTTGGTCAGCAGCGGCTTGGCGTAGCCCCACTTGGGCTCGTTGTCGGCGGCCGGGGGAAGCCCTCGGCCGAAGCCGTTGCCCGCCTCGCAGTTCCAGTGGATGGCGTTGAACCAGTCGCCGCTGTCGTAGGAGTTGCGGTCCAGCGACTTCGAGCGCAGCAGGTCGGTGCCCGCCTGGGAGAGCGCCGGACCCTGCGAGAGGGCGGCGGTCGCCATGGCGAGGACCTGCATCCGGGCCCGGTCGCCGGCCGGGGTGCCGGCCGGCAGCTTGAAGGCGAGGGCGTCGAACAGCGACTCGTTGTCGTGCGCGTCGGCGTAGGCGAGGGCGTCGCCCGGGGCCTCGGCGTAGCCGGCGGGCGAGCCGTTGTAGTCGACCTGCGCGCCGGTCACCTCCTTGCCGGAGGTGTCGGTGAAGCGGTAGCCGGCCAGGTTGCCGGTCAGACCGACCTTGATCAGGTCGTGGTAGTGCAGCAGGCGCGCCTTCTGCTCGGCCTCGCTGCCGTTGGCGTTCGACGAGTTGGGGTCGGTGTAGAGACCGGAGGCAAAGCCCTGGACGCCCGGGTCCTCGTCGAAGGGGCCGCCGCCGCGGACGGCGTCACGGGCCCGGTCGGAGAAGGTGGCGATGCCGGTGCCGGCCATGTGCTTCTGGGTGGCCTGCGTGAAGCGGGCGTCGTCGGCGATCTCACCGAAGTTCCAACCCTCGCCGTACAGCAGGATGTTCTTCCCGTCGACGCCGTCCTTCTCGAGGGTGAGGGCGTCCAGTGCCTTGCGGACGGCGACCATGTTGGCCTTGGGGTGGTGGCCCATCAGGTCGAAGCGGAAGCCGTCGACCTTGTACTCCTTGGCCCAGGTGACCACGGAGTCGACGACCAGCTTGCCCATCATGGCGTTCTCGGGCGCGGTGTTGGCGCAGCAGGTGGAGGTGGCGACGCTGCCGTCGGCGAGGAGCCGGTGGTAGTAGCCGGGCACGATCCGGTCGAGGACCGAGGTCTTCGCCTGGCCGCTGGCGGCGGTGTGGTTGTAGACCACGTCCATCACCACGCGCAGGCCGTCGTCGTTGAGCGACTTGACCATCTGCCGGAACTCGGTGGTGCGCCTGGTGCCGTCCGGGTCGGAGGCGTAGGAGCCCTCCGGCACGGTGTAGTGGTACGGGTCGTAACCCCAGTTGTAGGCGTCCTTGGCCGCGGTGGCGGTGACGCACTCCTGCTGGGCGGGCGAGTCGGCGGGCAGCGACGTGAGGTCGCAGTCCGGGCTCGCCTGGTCCGCCTTGCGCTCGGCGATGGTGGCGATGTCGAACACGGGCAGCAGGTGCACGTGCGAGGTGCCCGCCTCGGCGAGCTCCTTCAGGTGCTTGGAGCCGTCGCTGCCGTTGTCGGCGAAGGCGCGGTAGGTGCCGCGGTCGCCGGCCGGGACGGTCGGGTCGGCCACGGAGAAGTCCCGCACGTGCAGTTCCTGGATCTGCGCGTCGCGCAGCGGCACGGCCGCGGGCTTGGTGAGCTTGGCCCAGCCCTCGGGGGCGAGGGAGCGGTCGTCGAGGTCGACGGCCAGGCTGTGCGTGGAGTCGGCGGTCAGGGCGACCGAGTAGGGGTCGGTGACCTTGTTGACGACGACCTTCTGCTCGGTGGGCGCGAACACCTTCACCACGTAGCGGTAGGGCTTGTTCTTCCAGGAGGCGGGGCCGGTGACCGACCAGACGCCGGTGGCGGCGTCCCGCTTCATCTCCGCCGTGGCGGAGCCGATCTCGAGGTCGACGTCCCTGGCGGTGGGGGCCCACACGGAGAGGGTGGGGCGCCCGTGGGAGAAGACCGGGCCGAGGTCGGCCTGGGCGGCCTTCGGGTACAGGTCGTCGAGGACGCCCGCGGTCTGCACGCCGGTGGCGGCGAGGACCGCCCCGTTGGCGGCGTGCTGGGCGGCGACGACCTGGCCGCGCAGGGCGGTGCGGACGCGATCGGCGTCGCGCGGGTCGACGGTCCAGGCGGTGCCCTTGGCGAGGTGCGGGAAGCGGGTCTTCTGCTCGTCGGTGAGCTTGCCCGCGTTCAGCCGCAGCCAGGTGGCGTCGCCGGTGAGCGCGCCGCCCTTCACCGCGAGGGAGCCGTCGCCGGAGGCGAGCAGTTGGGTGGAGGCGGCGGCCGGGGAACCGTCCCAGACGACGGTGGTGCGGTCGATCCAGACGGCCTTGGCGCTCGTCAGGTCGAGGGCGCCGGAGCTGCCCGCGGGCTGCGGGAGCAGGTACTTCTCCTGGCCGGCCAGCAGCCAGACCTCGTTGCCGTTGGTTTCGAGGTCGAGGGCCTGGTCGGTGGGCAGGTCCTTCTGGTCGCCCTTGTGGAGGATGTAGCTGAGGCTGGTCGCGCCGTCGGCGAGGGGCACCTCGTACACCGCGCCGAAGGAGTCGACCTTGGTGGGCTGCACGGGGCGGGCCCAGTCGGTCGGGTTCGCGGCGCCGGACCACACGTGCAGGCCCCAGCCGTCGTAGTCGCCGTCCGCGCGGTGGTAGTGCAGGACGGCCTTGGAGGCGTCGGGCTCGGGGTACTCGCCGGCCGGCTTCTCGGTGGCGACGGTCTCCTTGCCCTGCTCGATCCAGACCTCGCCGGTGCGGGTGACGTCGACGGTGCGGTCGGCGGCGACGTCCTTGTTCCCGTCCTTGTCGATGACCAGGAAGCCGACGTCGGAGGCGCCGGGCTTGAGCTTGACCCAGGCGAAGGCGCCGTAGGCGTCGCGGCCGACGAACGGGTGGCTCTTCGGCCACTCGGTGGCCTCGCCCTCGGCGATGTCGCCCCAGGCGTACAGGCCCCAGTCGTCGTAGTCGCCGTCGGCGCGCTTGTAGTGCACGAGCACGTGGTCGCGGGAGACGGCGGTCGGCACCTCGGGCGCCGGCGGGGTGCCGGTGGTGCTCTGCGCGAGGTCGCTCGCGGTGCGGCCGGCGCGGTCGACGACCACGGCCTTGTAGCGCAGGGCGGTCCCGGCGGGCACGTCCTCGCCGACGGTCTGGGTGACCCGGTAGGGGGCGTGGTCGGCGGAGCCGAGCACCTTCCACGGGCCGTTGCCGACCTGGGCGGCGAAGACGACGCGGTTGAGCTGTCCGCCGTCCACGTCCGCGTTCACGGTGACGGTGCCGGTGGCGCCGGCCTCCGGGGCGGTGAGGGTGACGGAGGGAGCGGCGGCCGGCTTGGGCAGCGGGGCCTTGGCCTGGAGGACGACGGCGGAGCCGGCCGGGACGGTGACCGTCACCTTGCGGTCGGCGTCGCTGGTCAGGGTGGCGTCGGTGCCGTGGATGCCGCGGAAGGATGCCTTCGCGGATCCGGTGGCGAAGGTCGCGGACTTGGCCTCGTCGGCGTTGTTGAAGGCGACCAGGTACTCGACGCCGGACTTCGCGTCGGTGCGGGAGAAGGCGTAGACGCCGGCCCCGTCGGCCGCGTGGCGCTCGGTCTGCACGCCGTCGGCGAGGGCCGGGTGGGCCTTGCGCAGCTTGGCGAGAGCACTGATCTGCCGGTAGAGCGGTGCTCCGGTGTCGAAGGCGTCCTCGGCGTGGGTGCGGTCGGTGCCGATCTGGTCGTCGTCGAGGTAGTCGGCGGTCTTCGAGGCGAACATGGTCTGGCGGGCGTCCTTGTCGCCGCCGTTGCCGGTGAAGCCCTGCTCGTCGCCGTAGTAGATCACCGGGTTGCCGCGGCCGAGGAACATCAGCTCGTTGGCGAGCTTCGCCCGGCGCAGCAGGGCGGCGTCGGAGGCGCCGGAGTCGTCGGCCTTCAGGAAGTGGCCGATGCGTCCCATGTCGTGGTTGCCGAGGAAGGTGACCTGCTCGTAGGCGTTCGCCTTGTCGGTGGCGTACTTGTAGTCGTCGCCGTAGACGGAGGAGAGCTTCTTCGCGCTGCCGCCCTGGGAGGCGTACTGGCGCGCGGCCTCCTGGAAGGGGAAGTCGAGCGTCGAGTCGAGGCGGCCCTCGGTGACGTACGGGGCGGTGACGGAGGTGTCGCTGGAGTACACCTCGCCGAACATGAAGAAGTCGTCGCGGCCCTTCTTCGCGGCGTACGCGTCGAGGGCGGTGGCCCACTGGCTCCAGAACTCCATGTTGACGTGCTTCACGGTGTCGATCCGGAAGCCGTCGATGCCGAAGTCCCTGACCCAGCGCTGGTAGATCTTCTCCATGCCGGAGACGACCTCGGGACGCTCGGTCCACAGGTCGTCCAGGCCGGAGAAGTCGCCGTAGGTCGTGGACTCGCCGGCGTAGGTGGAGTCGCCGCGGTTGTGGTACATCGCCGGGTCGTTGAGCCAGGCGGGGACCTTGACGTCCTTCTTCGCCTCCGGCACCACGGGGGTGCGCGGGAAGGAGCCGGAGTCCACGGCCGGGAAGCGGTCGCGGCCCTCGGCGTAGTCGGCGTCGTCGAAGGGCTCGCCGTCCTTCGTCAGGTACGGGAAGGCGCCCTTGGAGAGGTAGGAGTAGGACTTCTCCTGGTAGTCGACGACGTCGGCGGTGTGGTTGGTGATGACGTCGAAGAAGACCTTCATGCCCTTGGCGTGGGCGGCGTCGATCAGCTTCTCCAGGTCGGCGTTGGTGCCGAAGTGCGGGTCGACCTGGGTGAAGTCGGTGATCCAGTAGCCGTGGTAGCCGGCCGACGCCTGGTCGCCGGTGCCCTGGACGGGCTGGTTCTTGAAGATGGGCGCCATCCAGATGGCGGTGGTGCCCAGGCCCTTGATGTAGTCGAGCTTCTTCGTGAGGCCCTTGAGGTCGCCGCCCTGGTAGAAGCCCTTGTCCGTCGGGTCGAAGCCGGTGGCCGTGCGGGAGCCGGTGAGGCCGCCGCGGTCGTTGGAGGTGTCGCCGTTGGCGAAACGATCCGGCAGGACGAAGTAGAACTGGTCGCGCGTCAGGTCGTGGCGGGCCGGCTGGGCGGCGAGCTTCGCGTCCGACGGGGGCGCCGGGGGCTCGGCGGCCTGGGCGGCGAGCGGCGGCAGCAGGGTCGCCGCGAGGGCGGCGGCGACGGCGGTGGCGGCGATCCGCGCCCCGCCCGCGAGGCCTCGGCGCGGCTTGGCGCCGGCCGGGCCGGGGAGCGGCGATGCCGCTCCGGTTCTCCTGGTACTCACCACGAAGGTCCTCCTTGACGTCCGGTGAGCTGCGGTGGGCCTACGGCCGGCGGAGCGTGGGGGATGGCCGCGGCGGGGGGGTGAGTTCACCCGTGGCCTGCCGCGAGGGGCGGCAGGCCACGGGGAGTGTGCGGTGGTGCGGAGGGTGACCGGTGGACCGCGGGGCGACGAGCGGGCGGTACGTCGTCCCGCGGACCACCGGTCGGTCGGTGGGACCTGGTCGGCCCGGCTGAACTGGTCGACCCGGTCAGCCGGCACGGACGAACCAGTTGGTTCGGCCGGGTCGGCCAGGTGGGCCGACCCGGCCGAATCGGCCGGTCGATCGGGCCGGTCGGGCTGTCCGGCAGGACCGGTTGGCCCGACCGGATCAGCTCGTTCGACCGGGTCGGCCGGTCCAGCCGGTCCAGGTGGGTCGAGCGGGCCGTTCGGCCCGTCCGGCCAGGTCGGCCGGCCCGGACGGACCGGCAGGGTCAGGCCGTGGTGAACCAGGCCGTCGTGTCGGCCGGGCCGAGGGCCTCGCCGTCGGTGACGGTGACCTCGCCGCTGGCGATCAGCAGGCGGCCGGGCGCCGCGAACGGCACGGTCCGGCCGGTGGTGTTGGCGACGCAGACGAACGCGCCGCGGCGGAAGGCCAGCACGCCCTCGGGGGCGGGCAGCCACTCCACCGCCTCGCCGGCGCCCAGGTCGGACGCCTCGCGGCGGACGGCGAGGGCGGTGCGGTACATCTCCAGCGTGGAGCCGGGCACCCCCTGCTGCGCCTCGACGCTCAGCTCGCCCCAGCCCGCGGGCTGCGGGAGCCAGCTGCCGCCGTCGCCGAAGCCGTGGCTGGAGCCCTCACGGGTCCACGGGATCGGCACCCGGCAGCCGTCGCGGAAGCCGTCCTGGCCCGCGCCGCGGAAGTACGCGGGGTCCTGGCGCGCCTCGTCGGGCAGGTCGACGACGTCCGGCAGGCCGAGCTCCTCGCCCTGGTACAGGTACGCGGAGCCGGGCAGCGCCAGCATCAGCAGGGTGGCGGCGCGGGCGCGGCGCAGGCCGAGCTCACGGTCGCCGGCCTCACGGATCTGGGTGCCCAGGCCCGCCGGGTTGGCGAAGCGGGTGGCGTGCCGGGTCACGTCGTGGTTGGAGAGCACCCAGGTGGCGGGCGCGCCCACCGGGCGCATCGCCTCCAGGGTGCGGTCGATGACCTCGCGCAGCTCGGCGGCGTCCCAGTGGGTGCTCAGGTACTGGAAGTTGAACGCCTGGTGCAGCTCGTCGGGGCGCACGTAGTGGGCGGTGCGCTCGACGGTCGGGGTCCACGCCTCGGCGACGAAGACGCGGTCGCCGCTGTACTCGTCGAGGATCAGGCGCCACTGGCGGTAGATCTCGTGGACGCCGTCCTGGTCGAAGAACGGGACGACGCCGTCGCCGAGCAGCTTGACCTGCTCGTTGCCGCCGATGTCGGGCAGACCGGGCGCCTTGACCATGCCGTGGGCGACGTCGATCCGGAAGCCGTCGACGCCCATGTCCAGCCAGAACCGCAGGATGGAGCGGAACTCGTCGTTGACCGCCGGGTGGTCCCAGTTGAAGTCGGGCTGCTCGGGGGCGAACAGGTGCAGGTACCACTGGCCCGGCGTGCCGTCGGGCTCGGTGACCCGGGTCCAGGCCGGACCGCCGAAGATGGACTCCCAGTCGTTGGGCGGGAGTTCGCCGTTCGCGCCCTTGCCGGGGCGGAAGTGGTAGCGGTCGCGCAGCGGCGAGCCGGGGCCGTCGGCGAGGGCCCGCTTGAACCACTCGTGCTGGTCGGAGGAGTGGTTGGGCACCAGGTCGACGATGATCCGCAGGCCCAGGTCGTGGGCGTCGCGGATCAGGCCGTCGGCGTCCAGCAGGTTGCCGAACATCGGGTCGACGGCGCGGTAGTCGGCGACGTCGTAGCCGGCGTCGGCCTGCGGGGAGGCGTAGAAGGGGCTCAGCCACACCGCGTCCACGCCCAGGTCGCGCAGGTAGGGCAGCCGGGTGCGGATGCCCGGCAGGTCGCCCATGCCGTCGCCGTCGCTGTCGGCGAAGCTGCGCGGGTACACCTGGTAGATGACCGCGTCCCGCCACCAGTCGCGGCGGTCGGCGACGGCGTGGCCGGCGGTACGGGGCGCCGTGCGGTGGGTGGGAGAAACCGGTTCGGCGGTCTGGTGACTCATGACGTCCTTGCTGTGTGCCGAGGGTCGCTGTCGGTGGGGGGAGGTGCCGGGCACGCCGTCAGCCCTTGGTGCCGCCGGCGGTGAGGCCGGTGACCAGGTTCTTCTGGACCATGTAGAAGAAGGCCGAGACCGGTATGGCCACCAGGACCGCGGTGGCGGCCATCAGGTGCCGCTGCGCGTCGTGCTCGCTGACGAAGCTCTGCATGCCCACCGCGAGGGTGTACTTGGTGTCGTCGAGCATGAACGTCGAGGCGAAGGCCACCTCGCCGAAGGCGGTGATGAAGTTGTAGAACGCGGCGACCGCCAGGCCCGGGCGGGCCAGCGGCAGGATCAGCCGCAGGAAGGTCCCGAAGGGGCTCAGGCCGTCGACGCGGCCCGCCTCGTCGATCTCGAAGGGGATCGTGTCGAAGTAGCCCTTGAGCAGCCACGCCGAGTAGGGGACGGCGGTGGAGCAGTAGACCAGGATGAGGCCGCCGAAGGTGTCGATCAGCCGCAGGCTCGTCAGCAGCTGGTACATCGGCACGATCAGCACGGCGATCGGGAACATCTGGGTGCACAGCAGCACCCACATCAGCTTCTTCTGGCCGGGGAAGCGCATCCGGGAGACCGCGTAGCCGGTGGTGGCCGCGATCAGCACGCCGAGCACGGTGGTGCCCAGCGAGACGATCAGGGAGCTCTTGAGCCAGTACAGGAAGTTGGTGTCGGACAGGACCGTGACGTAGTTGTCCAGGGTGGCCTTGCCGAAGATGCCGCCGGGCCGCAGGTAGTCGTCCTTGTCCGGGCCGAGCGACAGCAGGAAGATCCAGGCGACCGGCAGGACGGCGATCAGGCTCGCGACGATCAGCACGACGTGCGAGACGGCCCGGACCAGCGGGCGGGTCTCGCCGCGGCGGCGCACCGCCTTCCGCGCGGTCCGTGCGGGTGCCGCCTCGACGGGGGTCTCGAGGGTGTGGGTAGTCATGGCTCCTGCCTCAGGACTGCTGCTCGCCGCGGGCCAGCCAGCGGCGGTAGAAGGAGGTGAAGACGACCAGGATCGCGAGCAGCAGCATGCCGTAGGCCGCCGACTGGGCGAAGTCCCGCGGCTGCTGGCCGAAGCCCAGGAAGTAGGCCCAGGTGACCAGGATCTGCGCGTCCGGCGCCTTGGTGCCGAACAGCAGGAAGATCACCGCGAACTGGTTGAAGGTCCAGATGATGCCGAGCAGCACGACGGTGGAGCTCACCGAGCGCAGGCCGGGCAGGGTGACGTAGCGGAACCGCTGCCAGGGGGACGCTCCGTCGAGCTCGGCGGCCTCGTAGAGGTTGCCGTCGATCGACTGCAGGCCGCCCAGCAGGGAGACCATCATGAACGGCACGCCGCACCAGGTGTTCACCATGATCGCGGCGATCCGCTGCCAGAGGGTGTCCTCCAGCCACAGGGGCGTCGGCAGGTGCAGCAGTTCCAGGCCGGCGTTGATGATGCCCTCGTCGGCGAGCATGAAGCGCCAGCCGAAGACGGTGACGAAGGTGGGCACGGCCCACGGCAGGACGAGCATCAGCCGGTAGAAGGTGCGCCCGCGCAGCTTCTGGTTGAGCAGCAGGGCCAGGCCCAGACCGAGCGTGTAGTGCAGCGTCACACAGGCGACGGTCCACACGA
The DNA here is from genome assembly GCF_042792855.1 of Streptomyces sp. NPDC056600. Classification (NCBI taxonomy): domain Bacteria; kingdom Bacillati; phylum Actinomycetota; class Actinomycetes; order Kitasatosporales; family Streptomycetaceae; genus Streptomyces; species Streptomyces sp. NPDC056600. Next base: position 74,681 of record NZ_JBHTVQ010000033.1, on the reverse strand, counting down.
TGGTCCAGATGAAGTGCGACCAGAACCGGTCGTACGCGGTCTCCCCGAAGAGGATGTCCGCGTAGTTGTCCAGCCCGACGAACTTGTACGTCGCCTCGATCTCGTTCACGCCGATGGTGCGCGCGGAGTTCAGCGAGTTCGCGTCGGTCAGGGTGAGCCAGAAGCCGTAGACCAGTGGGTACAGGACGAGCACGCCCAGCACGAGGACCACCGGCGCGATCATCGCGTAGGCGTACCAGTGCCGGCGCCATCCGTGGCGGATCGCAGCGATCATGGAAACGACACCTTCGAGGCCGGAGAGCGGCCGTTCGTCGGGGAGGGAGGGAGGGGGGCGGCCGTGGCGGGGGCGACCGCCGGACCCGTGTCAGGTCGGGTCTGGCGGTCACCCCGGTCGAGGCTGCCGGTCTTACTTGGTGAAGCCCGGCAGGAGCTTGGCCATCTCCGTCTCGATCGCGGTCAGACCCTTGTCGAGGGTCTTCTTGCCGCTGGCGACGGCGGGCAGCTCGGCGTCGAGCTTGCCGAACAGCGAGCCGTACTCGGGCAGCTCGGGACGGGGCTGGGCGGCGGGCAGGACACCCTGGTAGCCGGCGATGCCCGGGTCGGCCTTGACCTTGTCGGTGTAGGCGTCGTCACGGGTGGGCAGCGTGGAGTTCTTGAGGGCCACGGACTCCTGCGACTTCGCGGAGGTCATGAACTTCACGAACTTCAGCGCGGCGTCCTGGTGGGCCTTGTCCGAGCCGGCGTAGACCGACAGGTTGTGGCCACCGGTCGGCGCGCCGGCCTTGCCGGTGGAACCGGCCGGGACGGTGGCGATGCCCAGGTTGTTCTTGTCCTGGAACGCCGAGCCCTTGTAGAAGTTGGTGATCTCCCACGGGCCCTGGATGATCGAGGCGACCTCGCCGTTGACGAAGGCGTCCTGGATGTGGGCGTAGGCGTCGGCGGTGCCGTCGGCCTTGTGCAGGCCCTTGCCGTCGAACAGGCCGTTCCAGGCCTTGAACGCCTTCTGGGCCTCCGCCGAGTTGACCGTGACCTTCTTGCCCGCCACGTCGACCATGTCGGTGCCCTCGCCGAAGAGGAACGGCATGGCGTAGTAGCCGGCGGTGGAGCCCCAGTAGCCGTCCTTGCCGGTCTTCGACTTGACCGTCGCGGCGGCCTTCTTCAGCTCGTCCCAGGTGGCGGGGGCCTTGTCGATGCCCGCGTCGGCGAAGAGCTTCTTGTTGTAGACGAGCGCGAGGGTGTCGGTGACGATCGGGACACCGTAGGTCTTGCCCTCGAACTGCGCCTGCTTGATCAGGTTCGGCTGGAAGGCGTCCTTCTCGGCGAGCGCCTCGGTGCCGTCCAGCGGCAGGAGGTACTGCTTCTTCGCGAAGGCGGGGGTCCAGCCGACCTCGGCACGGATCACGTCCGGGGCGCCGGAGGAGCCGGCGGCCGTGTCGAACTTGTTCTGGGCCTGGTCGAAGGGCACGTTGACGTACTTGACCTTGATGCCCTTGTTGGCGGCCTCGAACTCCTTGACCAGAGCCTTGTAGGTCGGCGCCTCGTTCGTCGCGTTGGTGGTGTCCCACCACGTGATGGTGACGGGGCCGTCCGCCTTCGAGTCGTCGCCTTCCCCGCCGCACGCCGTCGCCGTCAGAGCGAGGGACGCCGCCAGCGCGGTGGCCGCTATGCCACGCCGCATGAGTTCTCCTTGAGGGTGAGTGCCCGGTGCACTGACCGGCTGCGTCCTTGCAACCGGCGGGCGACCGGAAACGTAACAGCGCTGCAACCTGTGCGAAAGACCTTGCAGAAAAAAAGCTGCCGAACCGTGTCCTAGTCGCGTCCGAGCCGTCTCCCGAGGGCCCGATCTGGCCGGTCCCGCCTGGGTCAAAACGGGGCATAAAGGTGTGAACTTCGCCCGGTGTGGCGTGAGTCGCACTTCCGGGACGACTCCTCGTACGCCTGTGCAAGACTTTGCAAGTTCTTGCGGGTCCGTGTGTGAGGGCTCATCATCGAAGGCCACGAGGAGACGGGGAGCGCATGACGCAGCAGCCCGCGTACAGGTCACGCGCGCGAAGGCCGGTACAGTCCCGTCCCGTGACCGCACGGCTTGCCGACATCGCCGCGCAGGCGGGAGTGAGCGAAGCGACTGTCAGCCGGGTCCTCAACGGGAAACCCGGAGTCGCCGCCGCGACCCGCCAGGCCGTGCTGGCCGCGCTGGACGTCCTCGGATACGAACGCCCCGTCCGCCTGCGCCAGCGCAGCGAGGGCCTGGTGGGGCTCATCACGCCCGAACTCGAGAACCCGATCTTCCCGGCGCTGGCCCAGGTGATCGGCCAGGCGCTGACCCGCCAGGGCTACACCCCGGTGCTCGCCACCCAGACCCCGGGCGGCTCCACCGAGGACGAACTCACCGAGATGCTGGTCGACCGGGGCGTCGACGGGATCATCTTCGTCTCCGGCCTGCACGCCGACACCTCCGCCGACATGGGCCGCTACGAGCGGCTGCGCGCGCAGGGCGTCCCGTTCGTGCTGGTCGACGGTTTCTCGCCGCAGGTGCGCGCGCCGTTCATCTCCCCCGACGACCGGGCGGCGATGTCGCTCGCGGTGACCCACCTGGCGTCGCTGGGCCACACCCGCATCGGGCTGGCCCTCGGTCCGCAGCGCTTCGTGCCGGTCCAGCGCAAGATCGAGGGCTTCGCCGCGGCGATGCACGAGCGCCTCGGCATGTCCGAGCGGGAGACCATCACGCTGGTCGAGCACTCGCTCTACACCCTGGAGGGCGGCCAGGCGGCCGCCGCCGCGCTGATCGACCGCGGCTGCACGGCGGTGGTCTGCGCGAGCGACATGATGGCGCTGGGCGCGATACGCGCGGCCCGCGGTCTGGGCCTGCAGGTGCCGGAGGACGTCTCGGTGGTCGGCTTCGACGACTCCCCGCTAATCGCCTTCACCGACCCTCCGCTCACCACCGTCCGCAAGCCGGTGCCCGCGATGGGGCAGGCCGCGGTGCGCACACTGCTGGAGGAGATCGCCGGGACGCCCGCTCCGCAGAGCGAGTTCGTCTTCATGCCGGAGCTGGTGGTGCGCGGCTCCACCGCCTCGGCGCCGGCCGCGGGACCGGGGGCCGGGCCGGGCGCCGCGCGCTGAACGGACGGATGTCCGCCGGGAGGTTCGCCTCGCGAAGGGTTCGGACCCCTAAGGGTTCCGGTGAACGAAATGCGACCAGGATCCTTCCGGAGGATGATCGGTCGGGTAAGGCATTTCTGGCAGACTGACGTGCCATGGGTGAGGGACCGTGACCGCTTTGGAAGGCCGCCCGCGGCAGGCCGTTCCCGACACAGGCGCGGGCGCGGACGAACGACCGGGTCTGCTGCGGCGTGTGCGCACGCCGCGCCGGCCCAGGATCTGGTTCGAGATCCTGCTGATCGGGGCGAGTTACTGGACGTACTCGTTGATCCGCAACGCCGTGCCCGAACAACGGGCCGTCGCGCTGCGCAACGCCGACTGGCTCTGGGACGTCGAGAACCGGCTGGGCATCGCCGTCGAGGAAACGGTCAACCAGGGGATCAACTCGGTCACCTGGCTGATCGTCGGCATGAACTACTACTACGCCACCTTGCACTTCGTGGTGACGATCGGCGTCCTGGTGTGGCTGTTCCGCTGCCGGCCGCTCCTCTACTCCGGGGCGCGCACGGTGCTGTTCGCGACCACGGCGGTCGCGCTGGTGGGCTACTACCTGTTCCCGCTGGCGCCGCCCCGGCTGATGAACGGCTCGATGTTCGTCGACACGGTGCTGGTGCACGGGACCTGGGGGTCGATGGCCTCCGGCGACCTCAAGCACATGTCCAACCAGTACGCGGCGATGCCGTCCATGCACATAGGGTGGTCGCTCTGGGCCGGTCTGACGGTTTTCGCGCTGGCCCGGGTGCCGTGGGTGCGGGTGCTGGCGCTGCTGTACCCGACGGCCACGCTGGTGGTCATCGTCGCCACCGCCAACCACTTCTGGCTGGACGCCGTCGGGGGCCTCATGTGCCTCGCCTTCGGCTTCGTCGTCGCGCGCCTGCTGTACGGCGCGGCCTCGGTCCCCGGCCCCTTCCACCGCGGGGCGGCGACGCCGGCCCTGCCGGTGCCGGCCGGCGCGCCGGTGCCGCCCGGCGCGGAACCGGGCGCCTCGGCCCCGGCCGGGCCCGCGGGAGCACCCGGGGGCGCGGGGTCCGTGCCGTCGGGCGGGCGTGCCGGTGCGGCGGGACCCGCCGGTTCCGCGAGACCTGACGCCGCCGCGGACGCCTCCGCCCCGCCACCGCGCCACCGCAGCCGCACCTGAGCGGCGCCCGGGGGCACGGGCGCCGCCCCGGGGGTCGCGGGGCCCGGAGGGCGTCCGGCGGGGGCGCTCAGGCCTCGCTGTCGTAGAACAGCCGCTCCACGACCGTCCGGGCCCGGCGTGTGGTGCGCCGGTAGTCGTCGATCATGTCGCCCGCGCGGCCGGGCCCGTACCCCAGGTACCGCCCGACCGCGGCCATCTCCCGCACGTCCGTCGGGAAGGTGTCCCCCGCGCGGCCGCGCACCAGCATCACCGCGTTGCGGACCCGGGTCGCCAGCACCCACGCCTCGTCGAGGACCGCCGCGTCGTCCGCGCCGATCAGTTCCGCGTCCCGCGCCGCCGCGAGCGCCTCCCGGGTCCGCGTGGTGCGCAGCTCCGGGATCCGCGCCGCGTGCCGCAGCTGCGTGAGCTGCACCGTCCACTCCACGTCGGTGAGCCCGCCGCGCCCCAGCTTGGTGTGGAGCGTGGGGTCGGCCCCGCGCGGCAGCCGCTCGGACTCCATCCGCGCCTTCAGTCGCCGCACCTCGCGGACCGCGTCCTCCTGCAGCCCGCCGGCCGGGTACCGCAGCGGATCGACGAGCTCGACGAACCGCCGCCCCAGCTCCTCGTCGCCGGCCACCGGCTCGGCCCGCAGCAGGGCGTGCGACTCCCAGGCCTGGGACCAGCGCCGGTAGTACGCCGCGTAGGAGGCGAGCGTGCGCACCAGCGGCCCGCTGCGCCCTTCCGGCCGCAGGTCCGTGTCGACGATCAGCGGCGGGTCGGTGCTGGGCAGCTGGAGCAGCCGCCGCATCTCGGCGACCACGGTGTTCGCGGCCGTCGCCGCCTCCGCCTCGTCGACGCCCTCGCGCGGCTCGTGCACGAAGAGCACGTCCGCGTCGGAGCCGTAGCCCAGTTCGTGTCCGCCGAAGCGGCCCATGCCGATGACCGCGAACCGGGTGGGCAGCTCGTCGCCCCAGCGCTCGCGGACCACCGCCCGCAGCGTGCCGGCCAGGGTGACGGCGGTCAGGTCGGAGACGGCGCCGCCGACCCGGTCGACCAGTGCGCCCGGGTCGGCCTCGGCGGGCTGCGTCTCGGTGCCGTACGAGCCCACGATGTCGGCCGCGGCGGTGCGGAACAGCTCGCGCCGCCGCACGCCGCGCGCCACGTAGACGCCCTGTTCGGCCGTCCCCGCGCGGCTCACCGCGGCGAGGACCTCCTGCTCCAGCCGCTCCCTCGACCGCGGCTCCAGGCCGCCGCCGGCGCCCCGGCCGCCACGTTCGCCCTCCCCGCCGTCGCCGAGCAGCGCGACCGCCTCGGGCGCGCGCAGCAGCAGGTCGGGGGCGAGTCGTCCGGCGGACAGCACCCGGGCCAGGTTCTCCGCGGCCGCGCCCTCGTCGCGCAGCAGCCGCAGGTACCAGGGGGTGGCGCCCAGCGCGTCGGAGACCTTGCGGAAGTTGAGCAGCCCGGCGTCCGGGTCGGCGGAGTCCGCGAACCAGCCGAGCAGCACCGGCAGCAGCGTGCGCTGGATGGACGCCTTGCGGGAGACGCCCGCGGACAGCGCCTCCAGGTGGCGCAGCGCCGCCGCCGGGTCGGCGTAGCCGAGGGCGACCAGCCGCTCCCGGGCCGCGTCCGGCCGCAGTCGCGCCTCGCCGGGGGCGAGCTGGGCGACGGCGTTGAGCAGCGGGCGGTAGAACAGCTTCTCGTGCAGCCGCCGCACCACCGAGGAGTGCCTGCGCCATTCCTTGCGCAGTTCGGTGACGGGTTCGGAGCGCAGTCCCAGCGAGCGGCCGAGGCGGCGCAGGTCGTCCTCGTCCTCGGGCATCAGGTGGGTGCGGCGCAGCCGGTACAGCTGGATGCGGTGCTCGGTCTCGCGCAGGAACCGGTAGGCGGCGTCCAGCCCGGCGGCGTCCTCCCGGCCGACGTAGCCGCCGGTGGCGAGCGCCTTGAGCGCGTCCAGGGTGGTGCCGCTGCGCAGCGAGGTGTCGGCGCGGCCGTGCACCAGCTGAAGCAGTTGCACGGCGAACTCAACGTCCCGCAGGCCGCCCGGCCCCAGCTTCAGCTCCCGCTCCAGCTCGGCGGCGGGAATGCCGGCCACCACCCGGCGGCGCATCTGCTGCACGTCGGCGACGAAGTTGTCCCGCTCGGCTGCCTGCCACACCATCGGGTGCAGCGCCGCCAGGTAGGCGGCGCCGAGCTCCCGGTCGCCGGCCACCGGGCGGGCCTTGAGCAGCGCCTGGAACTCCCAGGTCTTCGCCCACCGCTGGTAGTAGGCCACATGGCTGGCCAGAGTGCGCACCAGCGGGCCGTTGCGCCCTTCGGGGCGGAGGTTGGCGTCGACCGGCCAGATCGAGCCCTCGACGGTGGTCTCCGAGCAGATCCGCATCAGGTGCGAGGCGAGCCGGGTGGCCGCCTGCAGCGCCGCCCGCTCGTCGGCGTCCCGGGCGGGCTCGGCCACGAAGATGACGTCGACATCGGAGACGTAGTTGAGCTCGTGCCCTCCGCACTTGCCCATCGCGATCACGGCGAGCCGGCACAGCGCGGCGTCCTCCGGAGCGGCCGCCTCGGCCATGGCGAGGGCCGCGCGCAGGGTGGCGGTGGCCAGGTCGGCGAGCTCCCCCGCCGTCTCGGCGACGTCTATCGTCCCGCGGACGTCGCGGGCGGCGATGGACAGCAGACAACGGCGGTAGGCCACCCGCAGCGCCACCGGGTCCTGGGCGTCGGCGAGGCCCTCCTCGAACTCCGGCACGCCCTGGTGGAGGTCGCGGGGCTCGTAGGTGACCAGCGCCTGCCAGTCGTCCGGGTGCCGGGCCAGGTGGTCCCCCAGCGCCTCGGAGGCGCCGAGCACGCCCAGCAGCCGGTCGCGCAGCGGCTTGGCGGACAGCAGCGTGTCCAGCAGCCGGGAGCGGTGGGTGCGGTCGGGCTGCGCCTCGAGGACGCGGACCAGGCCGCGCAGCGCGAGGTCCGGGTCGGCGGTGGCGGCCAGCGCCTCCAGCAGCAGCGGGTCGCCGCGGACCGCGCTCAGCTCGGGGCTCTCCAGCAGCCGTCCGGCGGCCGAGGGGTCCGTGAACCCGTGCCGCAGCAGCAGGGTGAAGGTGCTGCTCCGCCGCCCCGGAGTCGCCATCGACGCCGCCCTCTCCACGATCGTGATCGTCCGGCCCCGAGCCTAGCCCCCACCCCCGGGCGAGGGGGCCCCGCGGTGCGGACGACGGCGCGTGCCCGCGCGCGGGCGACGTTCACCGGGGCGACCCGCCTGCGAAGCGTGAGCCACACCCGCCTGCCCCGCTGCGGGCGGCGGGGCCACACCCTCCCGCCCCCGCGTACGAACACTTGAACCGCACCCATCTGCCCGCCCTGCGGACGCTGGGCTCGATCCCGCCCGCTCCCCTGCGATCGCTGAGCCACAGCACCCGCCCCGGCGAACGCCGCGTGCCCGCCCAGCTCACCTGCGGGCGGCTGGGCCGCCCAGGGGGCGATGGGGGCACCCCCTGCTCGAGCGGAGTCGAGAGCTTGGGGGAGGGCGGGCGCAGGCCCTGGCCTCCGCGGCGAGCGGTTCGCTCCACGCCGCGCAAGCGGGCCCCAGCAGAGCCTGGCGGAGCCGTACGCAGGAACGTGGCCGTCACGCGACCGGGCCCGGGCCCCACGCACCGCACGCGGCAGCGAGGGAACGCGACCCCCGGGCCCCCACCCGGACGCCCCCCACTGGCGACCGAACCCCCCGTCCGCTTCGGTGGAACCCATGACCAACATGGAGATGACCCTCGAGGTGGTCCCGGTCCCCGTCTCCGACGTGGACCGCGCCAAGGAGTTCTACGCGGAGAAGGTCGGCTTCCACGTGGACATCGACGGCGAGGTCGCCCCCGGCCTCCGCATCGTCCAGCTCACCCCGCCCGGCTCCGGCTGCTCCATCGCGCTCGCCGAGGGCATGGAGATCCCCACCGGCACCCCCCGCCCCGGCACCTACCACGGTCTGCAGCTCTGCGTGCCCGACATCCACCGCGCCTACGAGGAACTCACCGCCCGCGGCCTCGAGGTCAGCGAACCGTTCTCCTTCGTCGAGGGCCAGGACGGCGCCACCTTCATGTACTTCAGCGACCCGGACGGCAACGGCTGGGCGGTCCAGGAGTACCGCCGCCGGGCCACGGAGCCGCTGCACCAGCTCCTCTCCGACCAGGCGGCGAAGCGGCGCGACTAGCCCCCGGCGGACCGCACCACCCGGCCGGCCACCCGCACCCCCCCTTGCCTTACCTATCGTATTTCGATAACTTCCCATCGTTCTTCGATTGACGGTACAAGGGAAGAGGGAGGGGCGATGGGCAAACTGGCCGTGCTCGCACTGCGGGCCGTCATCGCTGCGTTGCTCACGGGGTCGCTGTTCGTCCAGGCCGTGCTGCTGCCGCTGATCTACTTCGACACCCGGGACGAGGCGGGGGACGTCGCCCCGCTGCCGTTCGTGATGATCGTGTTCCTGGGGGTCGTCGCGGCCCAGGTGGTGCTGGTCTGCGTCTGGAGGCTGGTGACGATGGCGCGGCGCGGGACGGTGTTCTCCCACGCCGCGTTCCGCTTCGTCGACGTCATCACCGGGGCGTTCGCCTCGGCGGCGGTGCTGATCTGGGTGTTCGGCGTGCTGCTGGCGTCGCTGAACCCGGGCGCGCCGGAGGAGGACCAGGTGGCGCCGGGGGTCGTGCTGATCGTCGGCGGCGTCGGCCTGGCCGTGTTCGGCGTCGCGCTCGTCGTGCTGGTCCTGCGCACGCTGCTCGCGCAGGCGGTGGACCGTGACGTCGAGGCGTCGCGGATGCGGGCCGAGCTGGACGAGGTGATCTGATGCCGATCGCCGTCGACATCGACGTGATGCTGGCCCGCCGCAAGATGTCCGTGGGCGAGCTGGCCGAGCGGGTGGGGATCACCCCCGCCAACCTGGCCGTCCTCAAGAACGGCCGCGCCAAGGCGGTCCGTTTCACCACGCTGGCCGCCCTGTGCGAGGTCCTCGACTGCCAGCCGGGCGACCTGCTGCGCTGGGAGCCCGACGAACTCGACGAGACCGAGGCCCCCGAGGGCCCCGACGCGGCCGGGTCCGCCTCCCCCGCCGCCGCGAACCGGACGTAGCGCGGGCCGCACGGCTGGTTCGGCGGGAAACGGGGAACACGGGTGGGACCGCTCCCGCCCGGGCCCTCAGCTGGAGGACGCGATGCCCGCCGAACCCGTCGAATCCCATCTCGACCCCCGCTACAGCGACCCGGACGCGATCCCTCCCCAGTGGCCGGAGGCGGAGCGCCTGCTGGCCGCGGCGGAACTTTTCTGGATCTCCACCGTCCGTCCCGACGGCCGCCCGCACGTCACCCCGCTGCCGGCCGTCTGGGCGGACGGCGCCCTCCATTTCTGCACCGGCCCGGACGAACGCAAGGCCCGCAACCTCGCCGCCAACCCGCACGTCACGCTGACCACCGGCACCAACCTGTGGGACACCGGCTACGACCTGGTCCTCGAGGGCGAGGCGGCCCGCGTCACGGACGACGCCCGGCTGCGCGACCTGGCCGCCCGGTGGGAGGACAAGTACGGCGACTTCTGGCGCTTCGAGGTCCGCGACGGCCACTTCCACCACGGCCCCGGGGCGGCCCTCGTCTTCGCCGTCGCCCCCCGCACCGTCTTCGGCTTCGGCAAGGGCCGCCCCTTCAGCCAGACCCGCTGGCGCTTCGCCTGAGACCAGCCGCCCGGGCGTCCGTGCGGCCGGGCCGCGGCGGGACGGACGTACCGTCTGCGCCGTGGAAGCCACCGCACAGCAGCCGCCGCCGGAGCGGATCCTCCCCGTCGTGCAAGTGATCGCCGCCCTGCCCGCCCGCGACGGCGGCCGCCCCGGACTGGTCGCCGTCGACGGTCCCGGCGGCTCCGGCAAGACCACCCTGGCCGCCGCGCCGGCGGAGCACCTGCCGGGCTGCACGGTCGTCCACGTCGACGACTTCTACCGCCCCCTGCCCGACGAGCACCGCGCACGCCTCGACCCCGAACAGGGCTACCACCTCCACTTCGACTGGCAGCGGCTCCGCGACGAGGTCCTGCTGCCGCTGCGGGCCGGCCGCCCCGCCCGCTACCGGCCGTACGACTGGGCCACCGGGCGGCTCGGCCCCCGGCCCGTGACCATCACCGGTGCCGGCGTCGTGATCGTCGAGGGCGTCTACTCCGCACGCCCCGAACTGAGCGCCCTCTACGACCTCACCGTCTACGTCGACACCCCCCGCGACACCTGCCTGCGCCGCCTACGGGACCGCGCCGAGAACCCGGAGGAGTGGATCACCCGCTGGCGCGCGGCCGAGGACCACTACATCGCGACGACCCGACCACGAAGCCGGTGCACCCTCACCATCTCCGGAACCTGATCTTCCGGAAACGGCCGTACCCCGCCTGTGCCACACTCCGCCGACGACTCGACTCGGAAGGAGTGCAGGACATTGCGCGGGGTGGGGAGATTTGTGGCGGCGTGCGTCGCGGTACCGGTGCTGGCCGCGTGCGGCGGCACCGACGGGGGCGAGGCCCGGACGAAGCCGAGCGGCGACCCCGGGAAGGCGACGCCGGCCGCCGAGGCGACCGCGCCGGTGACGCGTGCCTCGGTCAAGGGTGAGGTACGGGCGGCCGTCGAGGCCGGAGGCTTCGGGCGGCCGCCGTTCGTGGACCTTCCGAAGTCGGACGTCACGGCCTCCTGCGTGGTGATCGGCCAGGTGCGAACGCCGGAGGATCCGGACGAGAAGTCCGTCAGGGCAGTCGTGGCCGTACTGGAGAAGAGCGGCTGGAGCAGGACGAGCGGCTGGTACGAGGACTACGGATCACTCTTCTCCCTGGAGCGGGAAGGGTGGACGCTCGACGTGATGACCGGTTCCCTCACGGCGGACCAGATGGCGGCGGCTGCCACTCCCGGCGCATCCGCGGAGGAGACTCAGGAGTTCACCGGCATGAGCGTCACCGCGATCGACCGGAAGTGCGCCGACGCCGCGATCACCTCTGCCAAGGCCTCACCGAAGTGAGGGCACGCCCACAGGCCCGTCGTCGGCACGGACCCGGAAGGCTAGGACTACACTCCTAAGGAGTGTAGTCCTAAGGAGTGCGGACCGGATGACCCTACGATCGTTCTCCCTCGCCAAGCCGGCCCACGTGTTCGGCCGGGACGCCGAGTGGAACCGTCTCGCGGCGTTCGCCGGACGCTCCGCGCCCCACGCAACGCTCGGCGTCGTCAGCGGTCGACGGCGGATGGGCAAGACCTTCCTGCTGCGGGCGCTGACGGAGGCGTGCGGCGGGTTCTACTTCGGGGCGACGGACGCCACGGCCGGGGAATCGCTGCGCCAGTTCGGCGCAGCGCTCGCCGAGCACGCCGGCGCTCCCGCGCCGTACTCGTTCGCCACCTGGGACGAGGCCCTCACCGCCCTGTTCCGGCTGGCCGGCTCCCAGGACGCGAGGAACGCGGAGGCGGGAGCACCTCCCCTGCTGGTGGTCCTCGACGAGTTCCCCTACCTGGCGAAGGCGGCTCCTGAACTCCCGTCGCTGGTGCAGCGCGAGATCGACCGCTTCCAGACCGAGCCGAGCCGCATGCGGCTGCTCCTCTGCGGCTCCGCGATGTCGGTCATGGGTGGCCTGCTCGCCAGCACGGCCCCTCTGCGAGGCAGGGCCCAACTCGAGCTGGTCATGAGGCCGTTCGGCTACCGCGCCGCGGCCGAGTTCTGGGGCGTCGGGGACGATCCCGCCCTCGCGGCGCGCCTGCACGCGGTGCTCGGCGGAACACCCGCGTACCGTCGCCAGTTCCTCGCGGACGACGTCCCGGGCAGTCTGGCCGAGTTCGACGACTGGGTCTGCCGGACCGTGCTGTCACCGTTCAGTCCGCTCTTCCGGGAGGCCCGGTACCTGCTCGCCGAGGACGCCGACATACGGGACACCGCGCTGTACCACTCGGTGCTGGCGGCGGTGGCCCAGGGGAACCGCACCCGGGGCGGCATCGCGAACTTCATCGGGCGGAAGTCGGTGGACATCTCGCACCCTCTCAACGTCCTCGAGGACAGCCACCTCCTGGTCAAGGAGACCGACGTCTTCCGGGCGGGGAAGTCCCAGTACCGCATCACCGAGCCGCTGATCAACTTCTACGAGGCGGTGATGCGTCCCGCCTGGGTACGCCTGGAGGCCGGGCAGGCGGCCGAGGTGTGGGACCGGTCCGGTGAACGATTCGCCTCGCAGGTCGCGGGACCACATTTCGAGGCGATGTGCCGCGAGTTCGTGCTCGGGCCGGGCAGCTCCCTGATCGGCGGCTCCCTCGGGCACCTCGGTAGTGGCGTCGTCACCGACCCCAGGGCACGGAGGCAGATCGAGATCGACGTGGCTGTCGTGGAGCCCGGCAACGGCAGGGCCGGGGCATCGGTCGTCCTGCTGGGCGAGGCCAAGTGGGGCACCGTCATGGGGACAAGCCACCTGGACAGGCTCCGTCAGGCCAGGGACGTGCTGGCCTCCCGCGGGACGGACACCGCCCGGTGCGCACTCGCCTGCTTCAGCGGGGCGGGCTTCAGTGACGCCCTCGCCGCGGAGGCGGCGTCGTGCGACGGGGTGCTGCTCATCGGCCTGGACGAGCTGTATGGCTGAGGCACTGTCGGTGCCGCCCCGTAGCGTGGCCCGATGGACGTGAGGGAGCGGGGCGTGGTCGGGGAACGGGCCGTCGGGGCGGCGGTCGCGGACGCGGGACGGGCGGTGGCCGAGTTCGACGACGCCCGCGCCTGGCTGGCCGCAACCGCGCGGACGCCGGAGGTGATGCAGCCCCTCGGGGCCGAGGTCTGGGTGTTCGACGAGGGGCTGGCCCGCGTGCTGCTGGTGAGGCACCCGTGGCGCGGCTGGGTCCCGCCCGGGGGCAAGGTGGAGCCGGGCGAGACCCCGCGCGAGGGGGCGGTCCGGGAGGTGTTCGAGGAGACGGGCCTGCGGGTGGAGCCGCTGCCCGAACCGGCGGCGGTCGCCGTCCGCTCCTACGCCCCGAACCACGCGGTCACGCTCGGCCTGTCGTACGCCGCGTTCGCCGACGACACCGCCCCTCTCACCCCGGAGCCCGGTCAGCCCGCGGCCTGGCGGCGACTGGACGAGCCGTGGGACAGCTGCTTCCCCGACGACCTCGCCCGCATCCGCCGCCACGCGGCGCGGCTGGCCGCCGACCGGGACGCCCACCGCTGAGGCAGCCGCGAGGCGGTGCCCGCGCTTGACTCCGGCTTGCTTCCCTCCGGCTGCCGTCCGTGTCGGATTTCCGCCAGACCCCCGCCCCGCCCCGCTGGTTGTCTGAACCCATGACCGAAACGACCAGCAGCCTCAACGCCCCTTCCGCCACCGCCCGGTTCCGCTCCCTCCACACCCCCGCCCGCCCCCTCGCCCTGGCCAACGTCTGGGACGTCGCCGGCGCGCGGGTGGTCGAGGCGGCGGGGGCTCCCGCGATCGCCACCACCAGCGCCGGGGTGGCCTGGTCGCTCGGCGCGTCGGACGGGAACCGCGTCTCCCGTGACCTGGTGCTCGACGTCCTCGCCCGCATCGCCTCGGCCGTCGCCGTCCCGGTCACCGCCGACATCGAGGGCGGCTACGGGCAGAGCCCGGCGGAGGTCGCGGAGACGGTCGCCCGCGTGCTGGACGCCGGGGTGGTGGGCGTCAACATCGAGGACGGCACCCGCTCGCCCCGCACCCTCGCCGACCGCATCGAGGCGTCCCGCGAGGCGGCGGAGAAGGCGGGCGTCGACCTGTTCGTCAACGCCCGCACCGACACGTACCTGCTGGGCCTGGGGGACCCCGCCACCCGGCTCCGCGACACCCTCGCCCGCGCCCGCACCTACGTCGACGCCGGAGCGGACGGTGTCTTCGTGCCCGGCGTCACCGACCCCGCCGTCGTCGCCGAACTGGCCGCCGGCCTGACCGTCCCGCTGAACGTCATGGCCGGACCGGGCGCCCCGACGGTGGCCGAGCTCGGCGCCCTGGGCGTGTCCCGGGTCAGCCTCGGCTCGGGCGTCGCCCAGGCCGCCTACGCCGCCGCGCGCCGGGCCGCCCTCGACCTGCTCGGCACGGGCGGCTACGCCGCGCTCGACCAGGCCATCCCGTACCCGGACCTCGACGCCCTCTTCCACGCGCCCGCCCACACGCCCCGTTGAGGTGACCCGTCCCGTTAAGGTGACCCGGTGATCAGTGACGTGGATCTGCGGCACCTGCGCCGCTGTGTGGAACTGGCGGCCCAGGCCCTGGAGTCCGGCGACGAGCCCTTCGGGTCCGTCCTGGTGGCGGGTGACGGGACCGTCCGGGGCGAGGACCACAACCGCGTCGCCTCCGGCGACCACACCCGGCACCCCGAGTTCGCCCTGGCCCGCTGGGCCGCGGAGCACATGACGCCCGCGGAGCGCGCCGCGGCCACCGTCTACACCTCCGGCGAGCACTGCCCGATGTGCGCGGCCGCGCACGGCTGGGTGGGGCTCGGCCGCATCGTGTACGTGGCCTCCGGCGCCCAGTTGGCGAGCTGGCTCACCGGGTGGGGCGTGCCCGCCGCCCCGGTCGCCGCCCTGCCGGTCACCACCGTCGTCCCGGACGCGGTGGTGGAGGGACCGGTCCCGGAACTGGTCGACGAGGTGCGCGCCCTGCACCACCGCCTGCACCACCGGACCGGCCCCGACGCACGGTCCTAGCCCAGGGCCGCGAGGCCCCGCTGCAGGTCGTCGAGGTTCATGACCGGCTGCAACGTCACATGCGCGCCGAGCTCCTGGAAGAAGGGGTCTGCGGCGGCGGGAATCTCCGAGCTGTCCTGCATGTCGAAGAAGAGGATCATGGTGCGCCCGCCCTCCGGGGTGAAGTAGGCGGCCTCGGGCCGGAGCCGCTCCATGGCCGCCCGCACCAGGTCGGGCATGCCGCCCTCCTGCGTCACCCTGTTCGACGCCTGGGTGTCCAAGCGGGCCTTCATCATCATCCGCATCGCGCACTCTCCTCGCCCACCGGCATCCGCGCGGTCGCGTCCGCACTCGTCGTGATCCGGCACCGCCCTCCCAGCCTCGGTCCGCCGGTCACCGCCCGCAACATCTCCTCCGCCCCCTGTGCGACGTGACGGCGCGGCGTGCGGTGCCGCGACGCGCCGTCGAGGCCCCGCACGCGCGGTGGGCCGCCGCACCGCGCGGAGCGGTACGACGGCCCACCGGCCGGACGAAGGCGGAGGCGACTGCCCCCGCACGCAGGCACTGCCTCAGGCTGACGCCCCCGCCGCGGGCGCGGCGGTCCCTTCGGCCGTCGTGCCGGCCGCCAGCTCCGCCGCCGACCCCTTCGGCAGCGTCAGCACCGCCACCACCGCGAGCACGGCGACCAGCGCGAAGGAGTAGAAGCCCCACGGGTGTCCGATCCCCGCGGTGACCAGCGCGCCGGTGATCGACGGGCCGACGATGGACCCCAGCCGGCCGATCCCGGACGCCGACCCGAGCGCCGTGCCGCGGATGGCCGCCGGGAAGAAGTTCGTCACGTACGCGTAGACCAGCACCTGCGCGGAGAACACGAACACGCCGGTGAAGAAGACGACCACGTTGAGCAGCAGGTCGTTGTCCATCTTCACGGACAGGCAGGCCAGCATGACCGCCGCGGCGCCGAACCAGCCCAGCGTGGTGCCCTTGATCCCCTTCTGGTCGGCGACCCAGCCGCCGACGAGCAGACCGGCGACGCCGCCCAGGTTGAGGATCAGCAGCTGGGTGACGGCCGTCGGCACCGGGTAACCGGCGTCGTTCATCAGCTTCGGCAGCCAGGTGTTGAGGCCGTAGACGAGCAGCAGTCCCA
Source organism: Streptomyces sp. NPDC056600 (assembly GCF_042792855.1). Classification (NCBI taxonomy): domain Bacteria; kingdom Bacillati; phylum Actinomycetota; class Actinomycetes; order Kitasatosporales; family Streptomycetaceae; genus Streptomyces; species Streptomyces sp. NPDC056600. Next base: position 58,612 of record NZ_JBHTVQ010000033.1, on the reverse strand, counting down.
TGAACGAGGCGACCCAGACGCCGATGCAGGCCCGCAGGTAGAGCGGCTTCAGCAGCTCGGTGAACGGCACCCGCTCCGCCGTGCCCGACTCCTTGGCCTTCACGAAGGCCTCGGACTCCGGCAGGAAGAACCACTGGATCACCGCGACGACGAGGCCGACGGCACCGAGGGCGTAGAAGAGGATCTGCCAGTCGTCGGCGAACTGCAGGGCCAGCAGCGAGGTCACGACGGCACCGGTGTGGTAGCCGGTCATGGTGAGGGTGCTGGCCCGGGCCCGCCGGCTGGCGGGCATGCTCTCGGCCATCATCGTCAGCGACACCGGCATGCAGGCGCCGAGGCCGAGGCCGGCGATCAGGCGCAGCGCGGCGAACATCGTCACCGAGCCGGCCAGCGGCACCAGGACGGTGAACACCGAGAAGACCACCACCGACGCGATGAGCAGCCGGCGCCGGCCGATCCGGTCGGCGAGCGGGCCGACCGATATCGCGCCGATGGCCACGCCGACGAGCGAGAGCGTGGCGACGGTGGTCGCGTCGACCGCCGTCATGCCGAGGTGCTGCGTCTTCAGCAGGGTCGGGATGATGGCGCCGAGGACGACGAGGTCGTAGCCCTCGAGCATGACGGTGATCCAGCACAGGAGCACGGTCCAGGTGGTGCGCCTGCCGGTTGCGGCCTGCGCCGGGCCGGACGACGTTGTCGCGGAGGTCATGGCGGTTCCCAGGGATGAGGGGGACGGGGGATGAGGCGTGGGGGGCGTGAGGTGCGGGTGGTGCTGGTGGTGCTGGTGGTGCTGGTGGTTCGCTTATGGATCGTGGGGCGAGGTGGTCAGTTGGGGGGTGGTGGTCAGTGGGGGGTGGTGGTCAGTGGGGGGTGGTGGTCAGTGGGGGGTGGTCAGGGCCGTGTCGACCTGGACGAGACGCGGGCCGTCGGGCCGTTCCGCGAGGACGGTGCGCAGTTCCTCCGCGCCGGTGACGTGCCGGGCCGGCACGCCGTAGCCCTCGGCGATGCGGGTGAAGTCCAGCCCGGGAATGTCCAGGCCGGGCGCGTCCGGCACCCCGAGCAGTCCGCCGAACCAGCGCAGCGCGCCGTACGTGCCGTTGCGCAGCAGCACGACGGTGAGCGGGACGCGCAGCTGGGCCGCGGTCCACAGGGCGGTGATGCCGTAATTGGCGGACCCGTCGCCGATCACCGCGGTCACCGGCCGGTCCGGCTGCGCGAGGGCGACGCCGACCGCGCCGGGCAGGCCGAAGCCGAGCCCGCCGGCCGCGGGGAAGTAGTAGGAGCCCGGGCGGCGCAGGTCCATCTGCCGCCACCAGGCCGCGCTGGTCGACGTGGACTCCACCACGTAGGACGTGTCCTGCGGCTGCTCGTCGCGCAGCGCCGCGAACACCTCCTCCGGGTGGAGTCGGCCCCCTTCGCCCGCGGCGGGTGCGGGCGCGGGCCGGTACTCCTCGCCGGGCACGGGGGCGCCCTCGCCGAGGGTCTCCAGCAGCAGGCGGATCCCGGCGCCGGGGTCGGCGACCACCGCTTCGCCCATCGGCGCGCGGGCGGCGGCCGAGGCGTCCTCCGTCACCTGGACCAGCCGGGTCCCCTCGGGCAGGTACCGGCCCGGCAGGTACTCGTGGTAGCGGAACACCGGGGCGCCGAGCACCAGCACCAGGTCGTGCCCCTCGAAGGCGTCCGAGATCGGCTTGATGCCCGCAGGCAGCACGCCGCGGAAGAGCGGGTGGCGGTTGGGGAACGGCAGCCGGAACTGCGACGGCGCCGCCCACACCGGGCCGCCGAGCCGCTCCGCGAGGCGGACGGCGTCGTCGAAGAGCCCCGCCGTGTCGATGTCGCCGCCGAGCACCAGTGCCGGACGCTCGGCCGCCGTGACCCGCTCCACCAGGTCGCGGCCCAACTCCGCATCGGGGGCGGAGCCCCGCCGCACGGACCGGTCGAGGACGGCGAGGCCGTTCTCCCCCGCTTCGGCGGCCCAGTCGTCGTAGGGCACGGACAGGTACGTCGGCCTGCGCTGCAGCTGAGCCTCGAAGACGGCCTGGGCGAGGGCGCGGGGCACGTCCTGCGCGCAGGCCGGCTCGGCGGCCCAGCCCACCAGGGGCTTCATCAGCGAGGGCGCGTCCACGTTGGCCAGGTTCGCTTCGGGGCCCACGGCGGGCCGCACCTGCTGTCCCGCCACGATCACCATCGGGGTCCGGGAGGACACCGCGTTGGTGAGCGCGCCCATCCCGTTGCCGGAGCCGGACGCCGCGTGCAGGTTCACCAGCACCGGCCGGCCGGTCGCCTGGGCGTAGCCGTCCGCCATGCCGACCACGGCCCCCTCGTGCAGGCCGAGCACGTAGCGGAAGCCGTCCGGGAGGTCGGCGAGGAAGGGCAGCTCGTTGGACCCGGGGTTGCCGAAGACGGTGGTCAGGCCCTGGCGGGCCAGGAACTGGTGCGAGACATGACGTACGGAGGGCACGAACGTTTCACGTTCCTTTCGTGTGATGGCCGACACGCTAAGCAGCGGCTCTCACCCGAGACCAATAAATGTTTCCGGCCCGCGATATAGATCTCCTCGATACGGACGCGTAGGCTCCGGCCGCATGCGGGAGTTCGACCTCAACCTGGCCCGGCTGTTCGTGCTGCTCTACGAGACCGGCAGCGTCACGGCCACGGCCGACGCGCTGCACGTCACGCAGCCGACGGTCAGCTACAGCCTGGCCAAGCTGCGCCGGCACTTCGACGACGACCTGTTCCGCCGCAGCGGCCGCGGCCTGACCCCGACCGCGGGCGCGCGCCGCCTGTACGAGCCGCTGCAGCGGGCGCTGTCCCAGATCGACGAGGCGACCCGGCAGGCCGACGAGTTCGACCCGGCGACGATGTCCGCCAACTTCACCCTCGCCCTCTCCGACCTGGGCGAGACCACCCTGCTCCCCCGCCTGGTGGCGGCCGCCCGCCGCTCGGCCCCCGGCGTCTCCTTCACCGTCCGGCCGCTGGACGTCGACGACGCCGAACGCCGCCTGAGCCGCGGTGAACTGGACGCCTTCGTGGCCACCCCCGTCATGGCCTCCCAACGCACCGTCCGCGTGCCGCTCTTCCGCGAGCGCTACGTCGGCGTGGTCGCCTCGTCCCACCCCCGGGTGACGGGCGACGCGGTCTCCCTGGAGCAACTGGCGGCCGAGCACCACGCGACCGTCTTCGGCCCCAGCGGCCACGCCACGCCCCGCTCACTGCTGGCCGCGCACGGTCTCCTCGACCGGGTCGCCGTGGAGGTCACCCGCTTCACGATCCTCCCCTACCTGCTGGAGCAGACCGACCTGATCGCCGTGGTCCCGGAGTACGTCGCCGAGGTCTTCGCCGCCTCCCACGCCATCCGCCTCGTCCGCCTCCCCTTCGCGGCGGAACCCATCGAGGTCGCCCTCTACGCCCGCCACGACGCCTCCCGCACCCCCGCGCAACGGTGGCTGATCCGCTTCATGACCACCGTCCTCGGCGAACAGATCAGCCCGTCCCAACTCCCACCACTGGAGGGTCAGTCGGCGGTACCGGGGGCAGGGGCGGGGGCTCCGTAGAGGCCAGGGCCGCAGGTGAGCCCCGAATTCGCTCCCCAGCAACACATTCCGGGCTCACCTTCGCCCTACACCTTTTCCGCGCCCACCGTCCGAGTCGTCGGCTGGGGGCAACGGTAGAACAACTCGGGGTCGCCATCGTCGAGGCCGTGGAGCAGGCCGACGGGGGTCCAGCCGGCCCGGTGGAGCAGTCGCTGCATCGGCTGGTTGGACACATTCGTCGAGGTGAAGAGCTTCGGCGTCGTACACGAGGCCGCCGCGGCGTCCAGCAACCGCCGGCCCACACCCCTGCCGCGGGCCGACGGGGCCACCATCAGCATCGTGACGAAGCCCTGGTCGAAGAACGTGTACTCCAGCACGCAGTAACCGACCAGCCCGGACGCGTCCTCCGCCACCAGCACCGACCCCTCCTCGCACCACCTCGCGATCGCCGCCCGCCGCCCGACGTCGCCCCCGCCGGCCACCGCGTCGACCCCGACCAGCGCGTCCCACTCCGACTCCAGCGCCCGGCGCACGAAGATCCCGCCACTGCCCATCACGTCATCCATCACCGCATGCTCTCGCCTGGACGCACCCGAGGGCGGCCCCTTCACGTGTCCACGAGCAGGTCCCGGTACGGCAGGAACTGGAACTGCAGCGGCGGCGCCATGTCGCCGAAGGACTCCCCAAGGGACTTGCCGACCTCGTTCAGCGACCGCCCCGCTGCCCGCAGCACCCCCTCTGCCGCCGAGTCATGGGCGAGGGCGGGTGCCAGCGCCGCGCAGACCCTCACCCCCAGGTGCGGATGTTCCAGCCAAGAACGTGTGTCGCCGCCCAGTTGACCGACCGCGACCACCGTCGTCGCCAGGTCGAACGGGGAGTCGGCAGCACCGGCAAGCGAGACCAACCGGCGTAGCAGCGAGGGTCGTTGGGCCGCGGCCGACGGATGCCGGGCCAGCACGCCCACGGCTGCCGCCGCGCACGTCCTGCGCCGGACACGGTCCGCCTCCAGGTGCGGCAGCACACGTCCTAGGAGCTCGGGCACGACCTCCCCGCAGGCGAGAGCCGCCTGCTGCAGGACCAGTTCGCCCAGCCCCGAGCAGTCCCCCCACAGCAGCTCCCGCCCCGTCGCGTCCGCCGTCAGGTAATCGGCGTTCCAACGACGCAGCTCCGGCTCACAACGCGTCACGCGCGCCCGGACCTCGGCCTCCCGGTCCCCGAGATCGGCGCCAACGGCCACCGCATACAGGTAGGCAAGCACCGCCTCCGGCATCGTGGGGTCGTCAGGCCACAACGAGGAATCGCCCAGCCACTCGGCGACCAACAGGGCGGCCGGCGCCGTCACCGGCCACACACCGCCCTCACGGCGAAGGGTCCCCGACCACAGATGCTCGTACCCGTCGACGAAGGCCTCTGCGTCGTCACCCAGGAGCGCCCGCAGCCGCCGAGGCGTGTCGGAGGCCGCCCCCTCTGCGTGGAACAGCCCCGCCCAGTCCACGTCGTCCCCGTGCTCAGCCATGGCCGACCTCGGGTGCTGTGACGTACAGGCTCGAGACCAGCCACTCCCCGGCAGCCGAGTCCGCGCGCACGAAGACCACGGACACCCCGGCCTCCGTCTCGACGGCGGCCTGGTCGCCGAACGTCAGCGCGTCATCGCGACGCCAGGCACAGCCGAGTCGGTCGAGGCCGTCGAGCAACGCCGCACGCGTCGGCGTCCCGTCCTCCTGGCGGAACTCGGTCCCGAGACGCGTCGGGCCCTGGAACCGTCCCTGGCCGTCCACCGCGTCATACCCCAGCAGGCACACCCTGCCGTCAGGGCCGGCCCACAGCTCCAGACTCCCGTCCTTGAACCCGACGGAACCGTGTGGGTCCCGCGCGTTCGGTGGATCCGATAGCGATACGACCAGCCCGGTGCCCCCGCCGAGCACACGATCGGCCTCGTCCGCCGGCATTCCCGGCCTCAACGAACCGACTACACCCGAGGCCGCGAACCCCAGCAACAACCCGAGCATGCCCCCTGCGGAAGCACTAGACCACATCGAACTCGTTGCCCTCCGGGTCCCGCATCTGCACCGCGTACTGGCCCGCGTCCGGCTCGTCCGACACCCGGAGCACGGCGGCCCCGGCCGCGACCAGCCTCTCCACCGTGGCGTCGACCCGCCGCCTTCGGACCTCCAAGGTCACGTCCCGGCCGCCGCCGACCTTCAGGTCGAAGTGGATGCGGTTCTTGGCGACCTTCGCCTCCGGAACCTGCTGGAACCACACCCGCGGCCCGCGCCCGGCGGGGTCGACGATCGACTCCGGGCAGTCACCCGCGCCCTCGGGCAGCTCCTCCTCGGGCACCCCCATCGCCGCCCAGTACGCACGCCACGTGCCGTGCCCGGCCGGCGGGGGTTCGGGGACGTAGCCCAGCGCCTCGCTCCAGAACGCCACCATCCTCTGCGGATCGGCACAGTCGATCGTCAGCTGCAGCGTGGTCTCCATGGCCGGAGTCTCGCAGGCACCTCGGACATCCACCGGGCGGCTCGGGCCCCGTCCGGTCGTGCCCGGACATCAGCCGGCCGAGGCCACCCTCCGCGCACCCAACGGGCACCCGGTGCCGACGCGGTCCTCCAGCTCGGCCCGCAGGGCCGCGAGCTCGGCCATCCGCGCGTCGACGACCGCGATCTTCTCCTCGAACAGCGCGGACAACGCCTCGGCGGTGTCGGGGGCGTCGCGCAACTGCTCGCCGGTCCGCGCGATCTCGGCCAGCGAGAAGCCGAGCGTCTGCGCCGTACGCACGTACTGCAGCCAGGGCACGGTCTCCGGCGGGAAGTCCCGGTACCCGTTGGCCAGGCGCTGCCCGGAGACGAGCCCGATCTTCTCGTAGAACCGGATGGCGTCCCTGCTCAGACCCGACCGCGCGGCCAGCTCCCCGATACGCACAACTCTCCCCCGCCCATGCTGACTTGACCTTGGACCGTACTCCACTGTCTAGCGTCGTGGCGTCCCTCCAGAAGCCCGGCAGGAGCCTCGCCATGACACGACGTCCCACCCCGCCCCACCCCGCGTACCCGCGCGTCGTCCGCACGAGCGCCTGGTACGACCTCGTGGTCACCGCCGGCTTCGCCACGCCGTGGACCTACTCCTTGCTCCACGCGGCGCTGTCGAAGCTGGGCGACACGTTCGACCTGGGCGCCCTGCCCGCCCTCGACCCGATACAGGTCCTCTTCGCCAACCTGATGGGCTCGGTCGTGGTCGTCTGGGCCCTCCTCCGGATCATCGACCCGGCCCCCCTCTTCGGCCTCTTCGACGCCCTCGCACGCACCCTCTTCGCCACCTGGCAGGCGTACGCATTGGCCCACGGCGCCCCACCCTGGCTGTGGCTGTTCCTCGTCATGGAGGTGGCATTCGGCATCGTCCAACTCGCACCTTGGCTGCTGCGACGAAGCACCCGAGTGCCCAGGGACCAAGAGGCGCTGTGAAAATTGCCAGACCACCGGCGAAACCGGCCCGGTCACCAGCCTCGCCACCGGTCGGTGATCTCGTAGCGCCCCAGCCCGTGCCGGGAAGCGAGGGCCGGCACATCGATGCCGCACTCCGAGAGCGTCGCGTCGATGTAGTCGCAGAGTTCCTCCCGCTCGTCGGTCTCGTACGCCGCCCCGCCAAAGCGTTCGTTGACCGCGTTCAGCGCGAGCACGACCTTCTCGACGCACGCGAACACCTGGGCGTCCGTCGGCTGCTCGAGCGCGACCAAGTCGGTCTCGAAATCCGCCAGCACCTCTTCCGTCGCCTCGATCAAGGGCTCCGGGAAAAGCTCCGTCATGCACGCGCACTCGGGGTCCAAGGTGCCGGCCGCCAGCTCCCGGATTTCCTGAGCCACTCCGTCACGCCAACTCTGCGATGGTCTCTCCGTCACGACGGAACCGTAGACCTCGGGGCTGACAACAGCGCTTACAGTGCCGCAACGTCATCTCCAGGCTGCAGACGTGCAGCCGACCCTCCGCAACCACGAGGCACCCGTCCTCCACACGCGAAGGCCGCTCAGCGCGGAGTTACAGCTCCGACCAGATATGGGGCTCCATGTAGACGTGGAACCCGCGGAAGAACCAGTCCGTCAAGTCCGTCAGCCGCTCGATGCAGGCGTCGTAGTACTCCGCTGGCTCTGGCCGCGGGAAGTTGGGGTGGGCGGTCCATGAGCGGACTTCCCAGCCGACCTGGTAGTACCCTTCTGCCAGCCAACGGGGGAACTCCTGTGCCTCCTGCCACTCTTCGCACACAGCGCGCATGGCTTTCTCCAGCCTGGTGAAGGCCTCCCGGTCCCACACCAGGTCGCACCGCAACCGCAGTTGGAAACTTCCGGGTTCGGAGCTGAACTCGTGCCGCAGTGTCTCCAAGGCGTGCTTCATGCGGGCATGCTGCCAGACCCGACGACCAGGCACGCACGCACCGGGGGCGGGTGAGGTGCAGGAGCCCGCACGCACAGGGCTGAGGGCCGGCGGTCGGACGACCGCCGGCCCTCGGCCTTGCGTCACGAAACGAGTCCTGACCTGCCCCTACAGCACCGGCAGGTGCTTGCGCAGCTCGAAGGCCGTGACCTCGGAGCGGTACTCGATCCACTCCTGTCGCTTGTTGCGGAGGAACAGACGCAGGGGTTTCACGGCCTGCGGAGACGGCGGTCATCACGTCTCTGACCTGCGGTGCAGCCGTCGGCATCGGTCGACGTTTGTCGCCCTCGGTCCACCTCGCACGGCCCAGAGACGGCCCAGGAACGCGGTTGCCCGGACCCACGCCCACCCCAAGCCGCCGGGCCGCAGGCACAGATCGGCCTGAGCGGGTGGGGTCCCTCGTCGGTCGGGCAGCTCCGCCTTACCCGGGTTCTCCGAGGGGCGCCAAGGCTCACTCCGTGACGCTTGCGCTTGGCCTTGGCGCCCCTCGGAGGTTCCGGGTACGCCCGCAGGGTGACCGGCCGACGAGGGGCCCCACCCGCGACCCACCACCACAACAGGCGAGGTGCGGCCATCCCCTCCGAGCGAGGGCCGGGGTTTGGGGCGGAGCCCCAAAACGTGAGCACACGGCTCCGGAGGGCGGGTGATGTGTTGTGCTTCTTGCAGGTCAACGACCCCGTTGAATACCCTTAGCGTTCCACCGTCCACAGATGGTCCACAGGCGGGAAGTTGAAGCCCAGGCCGCCAACTGCGGCGGAGGAACAGACGCATGGGTTCCATGGCCTGCGGCGACAGCGACCGTCAGGTCTCTGACCTGCCACGCAGCCGTCGGTGTCAGTCGCCGCCTGTCGCCCTTGGCAGCCGCCAGGCTGCAGGCGCCCTTCGGCATGAGTCAAGCAGAACTCGCCGAAGTGGGTTACTTGGTTGACGCCTTGGTGTGAAATGTCGGTGTGAATCTCCGAATCAAGCAGCGCCTACGACGGCCAGTCGCACGAGTGGCCCTCATCGTCCTTGGCCTCGTCATCTTCGTCGTCCTCCTGTGGCAGCTTCCCTGGTGGCTCGACCGTAACCATCTGGCGAGTGCCACTCCCGGGTCTGCGGCTGTCATAACGGGCATGCGCACGGCCTTGGTGGCAATAGCAGCCGGTGTAGTGGCAGGTGTCGGCCTCTACTACACGGATAGGAACCTCAAACACTCACGGTCTGTCCTTGAGCACACCCAAAAGGTGTCCAATGAGCAAGCAGAATTGACGCGAGCCTCACTATCCGTTAGCGAAAACACTGCGCGCCAACAAGCAGAGCTAACTGCCGAACAGCAAGTAAATGATCGATACGTCAAGGCAATTGACCTGCTATCCTCCGATCGGTTGACGAGTCGGCTTGGAGGGCTATATGCCCTAGAACGCATCATGCGTGATTCCGCAAAAGACCACGACACGGTGGTGAAAGTCCTCTCCGCTTTTGTTCGCGAGTTCGCCGTCGAACCAGATGACCCGTCCGAGAATAAAATAAGGGGACGATATCACCCTCCGGCGGATATCCAAGCAGCATTGACCATTATTGGGCACAGGCCTCGAAGGAAAGAGAGCTTTGAAATTGACTTCCGGCACTCTTACCTCAGAGAGTGCGAACTCAAGGACTGCGACTTCACTGGGGCCGATTTTTCTGATGCGAACCTAGAAGGCACACACTTGACGAATGTCAACTTTAGCCAGGCAACATTCCGAGATGCGAAATTTTCTAACTCCAATTGGGACGACGTAAAGTTGACGCATGCCTATATGAGCGGTGCCTCATTCCGGAATCTCAGAGTTTATAGCCGACTCGATTTGTCATATGCGCAGGCGGCATTTACTGACTGGACGGGAGCCGTATTTGACGAGGGAATCTCCTTGAAGCAGGCGTATCTGCATCAAGCGATTTTCTCAGAATGCAGCGGAGTGTCAGCGCAGGAGGCGATGAAGGCGGAAGATATAACTGGAGCAACGTTCCCTGAATCGATTTCTCAGAACGCGGCGATAGTTGCCGCGGTGAGTGGAGGTGATACAGAATAGGGGCGAAGCCTGGAAGGGTTCCCGAATGACCTTCCAATGCCTCCTGCAGCTTCACACCAATTGCTGGTGAGTCCGGTTTATGACCCCAGGGAAGTTTACGACCCCAGCTCGCAGACTTCTGCGTTGCCGGTTAGGGGCAGAGTCGCATGCTGCGCACGACCGCCCGAGAAAGGCGCAATGCGCCAGCACTCCCTCCGGTATAGGTGAGATTTCATCGACTTTGTTAAGCTAAGGAGTACTTTCGAAGCGTTCGGGGGCCGCGGCGTGGGCCAACTTATCGAGTGCATCCGAGTAGCTTTCCTCTACGAAGTCGCCATGGTGTTGCGTGAGGATCATGATCAAGATTCCCATCATTCGACGCCAAGATTCTCCCGAAACGTTTTCCGCAATAGGGATAATTGCATGAAATAGCATGCTGGCGTCGATTGAAGATGTGCTTGCTTCGCGCATGCGGGTGTTGAGGGGTTCGCCAATCTTGGAGCCCAGTAGATATGAGAAAATGTGGCCCGCCTCGGCCGCGAATGCAAGCTTGTCACGAGTCGTACGTATACGTGCGATGCTTACATTGGAAAGCCGTTCGCAGGCTTCCTCGATGGTGGGTTCAGGGGAAGGTTGGATGGTGTATCCATCCGTTAGTTGGCGATTGATGAGAAGTGATTCAATCACCTGCCTCGTTCGGGTTGCTTCCTCGGGACTCAGCTTATTCTGCATCCGGTTGTTGACAATGATATTTGCGTACCGATCAGGACCTACTTCTTCCGCGCCGATGAACCTGGCAACAGCCAGCAAGGCAAAATGCTCCACTTCTCTGTCGTCACTCAGACTCCAAATATTGGGGATTCGCTCCCCTGGTGGGCGCGAATTAACCCTAACTCGGCGATAATGTGCCAGGGCGAGCCTGTAAACTTTCTCAGCCGCCTCGTCCGGTGATTGCTCTGCACATCGCAAAGTTCGTTCAATTCTCCTATCCAGGCTTTGATCTCCGACTCTAATGAACCATTCCAAAGCTGATCGGATCGCCTGCTCTGGGAGGTGAACTTCCGGCACCATGAATAGATCGTTATATCGCGGGTCGGCTGTAAAGATTCGAAGTACAGCCTCATGCACCGAACGGCCGCGGCGGGCGGTCATCGCCATAGACTCTGCGATGACACTTGATGCTGTATTTAATGTAGACGTTGAACCTTTTCCTCTCCCCAAATATTTGCGCTCGCTCCTCGGCAGCACACCAGCTCGTCGCCAACGTTCCAATTGAGCCAAGCTGACTTGCAGCCCTTTGTTCCGCAAGTAATCAAGAAGAACGGCATCTGCCTTGCTCGGGCCTGTTCTGACCATGCGGACAGTTTAGAACCCCGCGATGTCGCCGCGGATGGGTTGTGGCCGGCCTTGCGAGCCTGTTCAGGCCGCGGATCAGTCGGCGCGATGACACACTGCGAGCGAGGTAAGAATGGGTCGATTTTGGAGATATGTCCGAGCCCGCGCGGAACTCGTACGACTGCTCTGCGGCGCCGCGCTAGCCGGGGCAGCCCGAGCGATTACTGACTGGATTGTTCGTCAGTACCTGGAATGATCGGCTCCAACCAGGTAAGTCTTCCAACCTGTTGTCACAGTCGCCGCCGCGCCGTGCGCGGGCCTTGATGGAGTAGGGAAAGTCTGTCCCCGCTGCTTGCCGTGTGGCTGGGCGAGCATGCGATGCGGCTTTGCGTGCGCACCTGGTTGAGCAGACAGGCGCAGGCCGACATACTCCCGATATGTCCAACACAGGGAACCGGCCCACTGATCAGGGGTGGGACGAGCCCTGGTATCGCGTGCGCACAGATCGGTTCCAGGCGTCCTTCCTGCCCGACGCAGCGGAAGAGTTGGGTGCTGTCTGCAACGTCGACGTAGAAGTACGGCTGACGGCAGATGGCTCCCGATGGAGTGCCACCATGTTCACGCTCGCCGAGGTGGAGCGCCTGATGAAGAGGTGGGCTCAGACAGGCGAGGGGCTGGAAGGCCGCTACTTCTGGTGCTCTGACGGGCTGATCGTCCGGGATCCCGGCATCGACAACATGACCCAGGTGCTCGCTGTTCTTCTCGATGCCGGAGACTTCACGCAGGTTTTCCGACGACTCGACGACGAGTAGTCAGCGCCCGCTGACCTGACGCGAACCTCAGGCGTCGAAGTCGTACTCGAGGATGTAGGCCGCAGAGTCGAGGGTCATGCGGTTGACCTCGACGGGGTGGCCTTCCTCGGCGAACGCGGTACGGGTGATCAGGATGACCGGGGTGCCCATGGAGAGGTTGAGGCGCTCGGCCTCCGCGGCCAGGGGCATCCGAGACCGGAGCTCTTCGCGAAAGTGGAACGGCTTGTGGCCGAGTTCGGCCAGGCGGGCGTAAGTGCCGCCGGGGCCGGTGTCGTCCTGAGTGATGGCGGAGCCGGCGACGATGGCCGCGGGAAGGTAAGAGCGGGCCAGGAGGACGGGCTTGCCGTCCAGGACGAAGCGGCGGCTGCGAACGCAGACCGGCGCGCCGGGCTCGACGTCCAGGGCGAGGGCGATGTCCTCCGCGGCTTCTTCCTCGGTGACTTCCAGCTGGTCGACGGTGAGGTCACGGTTCTCGGTGTCCGTGGACCAGATCGACTTGCCTGATCCCCACTGCCGCTCGGACAGCCGCTGGATGCCGCGGCGCCGGATCGGGTGAAAGCTGCGGACGAACACGCCGGCACCCTTGCGGGCCTCGGCGATGCCCTCGCTCTGCAGGACGCCGAGCGCCTGGCGGGCGGTCATCCGGGCCACGTCGTAGGTGGCCATGATGTCGTTCTCGCCGGGGAGTCGATCACCAGGAACGTACTGACCAGCGCGGATGTCCTCCTTCAGTTCATCCGCGATGCGCTGGTACTTGGGCCGGCGGTCAGCCCGCTCGTTGGTCATCGAATGCTCCTTCGCTTCTCTAGACACCTTACGGGCAGCTGCCGCACACGTGGCAACCGGTGTTGATCGGTTCCCCGGTCACGCCTTCGTCAACATCTCTAGAGATCTGATTGACAGGCGGAGTCGGCGCCGCTTCACTAGAAACATCTCTAGAGATGCTGCCGGTAGGGTGGCATCGCTCAGTGGAGGAGTGCGCCCATGCGCCAGATCCCTGTCGACACGTCCGCGGCGACCGTGATGGTCGCCAAAGCTCCTGAGATCAAGCTCCGCGACCGGCGGACCGGTGAGATCGCCGTCGACGCCGACGGCGTGAAGCTGATGACCGTGGACGTCATGTTCGCGGCGTTCGGTGAGGTGGAGATCCTGACCGTGACCGTTCCGGAGACAGGGATCTCCGGTGACCTGGTGATGGGGACCCCGGTGGCGCTGACGCAGCTGGTCGCGCGGCCGTGGGAGTCGGAGTTCAACGGCCGACAGCGGCACGGGATCGCGTTCCGGGCGGTGGCGGTGACGTCACTGGTGGCCGGTGGGTCGGTGCCGAGGCCGGAAGCCGCGTGACGTGCGGGCGCTCGGGCTCGTGGTCCTGGTCGTAGCCGTCGGCGCGGGGGTTCTGCGGTGGCGGCGGCCGGCCTGGTACTGGCTGACGTTCGGGGCCCTCGTGGCCATGGTGCGGGTCGTGCACCGGTATCCGGGAGTGATGGAGGGCTGCGGGCTCTGCGTTCCTCCAGCCCGCTGGCAGGTGACGCTCGCCAAGCTCAGGAAGCAGCAGGCGCCAAGGCCGCGGGTGCCGAAGATTCTTCGGACGCGGGTCACGCGGACGGGGCTGGTGCTGCGGCTGAGGCTCTGTTCGGGGCAGGACGTGGTCGGCTTCGCGAAGGCGGCGGACCGGCTGCGGCACGGCTTCGGAATGTACGGGGTGAGTGTGCGGGAGGTACGGGCCGGGGTGGTCGAGCTGCGGATGACCGCCTACGACGTCCTCAAGCGGGTGCAGATGCCGCGGGTGCGGCGCGAGCTGATGCGGGTGCCGGTCGGCCTGCGGGAGGACGGTGCCGTGCAGTTCCGGGACTACCGAGTGGTGCCGCACGCGCTGACCATCGGAGCGACGAAGTCGGGGAAGTCCGTCTACCAGCGGCACCTGGTCGCCGAGCTGGCCGCGCAGGATGTGGCGTTGGTGGGGATCGACTGCAAGCAGGGCGTCGAGTTGTTCCCGCTGGCGCGCCGGTTCTCCGCGCTGGCCGACAACCCGGACGACGCGGCCGAGCTGCTGGACGCGCTGCTGCGGAGGATGGAGGCCGTCTACCAGGTGATCCGGGCCGAGCAGCGGGTCGCAGCCGACGTGCCGGATGCGGAGATCGCTGCCGACATCTGGGACCTGCCCGCAGACCGACGTCCCACGCCGGTGGTGGTCCTGGTGGACGAGGTCGCCGAGCTGGCCCTGTTCGCCGGCAAGGAGGAGGAGAAGCGGCGGGACCGGATCGTCACCGCGCTGGTCCGTCTCGCCCAGCTCGGCCGGGCGGCCGGCATCTACCTGGAGGTGTGCGGGCAGCGCTTCGGCTCCGAACTCGGCAAGGGCATCACCATGCTCCGCGCCCAGCTCACCGGCCGCACCGCGCACCGGGTCAACGACGAGGCCTCGGCGAAAATGGCCTTCGAGGACATCTCGGCCGACGCCGTCCTGGCAGCCGTGCAGATCAGTCCGGAGACGCCGGGGCTGGCGGTTGCCGGTGACTCCTCCGGCGGCTGGGCCCGCATCCGCGCCCCGCACGTCTCGCTCCGCCACGCGGTGAACGTCTGCAACAAGCACGCCCACCGCACCCCGCAGATCCCCGAGCTCGCCTTGTTCCGACCCGCCTTCGAGGTGGTCGGAACACAGCGAGGTCCACTTCCCCAGGCCGCCTCTAGCACGGCCTGACCCCTTCCCATCCCCAACGGTCGGCGCAAGCGCTCATGCGCCAGGTCCCTACCCGACGCATGCCCGAAACCGCCGGGGCGGGGCGGTCGAACCCGCTTCCCGCCTCCTCCCGGCCCCACCCCTCGAAGGAGACGCCCTCGTGTCCCGGATTCGCTTCGATGCCGTCTTGGTCCAGGCGCTCATCGCCGGTGCGCTGTCCTTCGCCCACCTGCACGACCTCGCCGCGGCGGCTGGGCAGGACGGATGGAAGGCATGGGCCTACCCGATCTCCGTCGACCTGCTGATGGTGGCCGCCTGGCGACGCCTGCGGACCGGAGGCAGTTCACGGCTGGTGTGGTTCTGGTTCCTCACCGCCCTGACCGCCTCCCTCGGCGCCAACATCGCCACTGCCGGGCTCCTAGACCTGGAGAACCCGCCCGCCTGGCTGCGGCTCGGCGTCGCCGGATGGCCGGCCCTGGCCTTCCTCGGCGGCACCCTCCTCGCCCACGGCGGCCATCGCCAGGAGCACGCCGAACCGGATGGCGAAGCGGCTGCGGAGGCGGGCCAGCCGGAGCCGGTCTTCGCGGCCCCTGCTGAGGTCCCGGTCCTGGAGCCCGCCGCGGTGCCGGCGGAACCCGCCGTGCCACCGCCGCCGGTTCCCGTTCCGGAGGTGCCACCCGCGCTCGTGGCGCACGCCCGCCGTGTGGCCGACGAGCACCGCACCCGCACCGGTCACCGCATTGACCTCGACACCCTGCGCACCCGGCTCGGCGTTCCCGCGCCACTCGCCGAGGCCATCGCCACCCAACTCGCCTGACACCACGGGCCAGGCCCGACACCCGAAGGGAGGTGAACAACGATGCGCGAACACATCCGGCGCCTGCTGAACCAGGCCGTCGCGATGGCGCGACAGGACCAGATGACCGAGGCCGTGTCGTGCGGAGAGGCCGCGCTCTTCCGGGCCGCCGACCGCGCCGAGCGCGAAGAGATCGAACAGTGGCTCATCGACCACGCCGACGTCTTCCACCAGGAGTGAATGCCATGGACAACGCCCTGCACGTCCCGCTCTGGCTGCTCGTGCTCGTCGCCGCGGCTCGGCATCCGCCTCTGGCGGATCCCCCTCTGGCTCGTCACCGTGCTCGTCCTCGGCGGCTTCCTGCTCGCCGACAGCATCCTCGCCCCAGCCGTCAACGCGCTGATCAAGTAACGCGTCGCACGACCGCCGCAGCACATAAGAACGGCCCCCGGGTGGCCTCTACCGCCAAGTGTCAGCCGCCCGGGGACCGCGAACCGAACCTAAAGATTCGGAGCCTTCATCATGACCGATTCCGCCCACACCGCACAGCCACTCTGCCCGTGCTGCGACGGCTTCGCCGCCGTCACCGTGACCCTCCGCGGCCGTGACGCCAACGGCAACCGTCGCACCCGGCGGATCATTTGCCGCCTCTGCAGCGGTCTCGGCACCGTCCGCCGGTCCGCCCGCAAGCACGCGGAGGCGGTCCGTGTCTGACCTCGCGACCCTCACCCCGCCCACCCTCGACCGGCTGACGCTCGGCGACCTGCTCCGGGTCGCCTCGGCCGACGGCTTCGACCGCTGGCGCGAGCAGGTCCACCGCACCGGCGGCTGCGCGAACCCGATCCACCTGTCCGGCTGGACCGCCACCCAGGACAAGACCAGCGGCGGCACCCTGCACCGCTACTCGACCGACGCCGAGCCGGGTGGCCGTCTGCGCATCGCCTGCGGCAACCGCCGCGCCTCCCGCTGCCCGTCCTGCGCCTGGACGTACGCGGGCGACACCTTCCACCTCATCCGCGCCGGCCTCGCTGGAGACGACCGCCGAGCCATCCCGGCCGCCGTCCGCGAACGCCCGCGCGTCTTCCTCACCCTCACCGCACCCTCCTTCGGCCCGGTTCACAACCGGCCCGGCTCCGGCCGCTGCCGCTGCGGCACCCAGCATCCCGAGGCCGATCCCGCCCTCGGCACCCCACTCGACCCGGACCGCTACGACTACGAGGGCGCCGCCCTCTTCAACAACCTGGCCGGCGAACTCTGGCACCGCTTCACCAACCGGCTCCGGCGCGAACTCGCCCTCGCCGCTGGCATCACCCGCCGCGAACTCCCCGAGTACGTGCGGCTGTCCTACGCCAAGGTCGCCGAGTTCCAGAAACGCGGAGCGGTCCACTTCCACGCCGTGGTCCGGCTCGACGGCCCCGCAGGACCGGGGAGTCGGCCCCCGGCCTGGGCCACCACAGAGCTGCTCACCAACGCCATCAAGGCGGCCGCCGCCCACCCCTACACGACCGTCACCCTCCCACCCGCAGCCCACCGGCCCGAGCGTCGCTTCCAGTGGGGCTCCCAGCTCGACGTCCGCCCCATCCACGCCTTCGGCGACCGCACCGACGACGTCACCGAGCAGGCCGTCGCCTCCTACATCGCCAAGTACGCCACCAAGGCCGCTGAGACCACCGGCACCCTCGACCGCCGCATCGGTGAACTCGGCGAGCTCGACCGCCACCAGGTCCCGCCCCACGCCCGCCGTCTCATCGAGGCCTGCAAGACCCTCGACCCCCTCTACCCCGACCGCCGCCTCTGGGCCTGGGCCCACATGCTCGGCTTCCGCGGCCACTTCAGCTCCAAGTCCCGCCGCTACTCCACCACCCTCGGCGCCCTCCGCCAGGCCCGTGCCGACTACCGCGCCGCCCAGGAACGCGCCGTCCTCGGCCTCGAGGAGCACGACCCCGACACCACCCTCGTCCTCGCCGACTGGCGCTACGCCGGCCACGGCCACAGCCCCGGTGAGTCCGTCCTCGCCGCCACCATCGCCCGCGGCATCGCACTCAACCGACGCACCGCCCGCGAGGAACTCGCCGCAGCCGCGACGGGGGTGGCGGCATGAGCGACGTACTGCCCGCACGTTTCCTGACGCCCGTCGACCTCGCCGAGCTCCTGGGCGTCCCCGTGGAGACGGTCTACCAGTGGCGGCGCAAGCGCACCGGACCGCGCGGCTTCCGGGTCGGCCGGCACCTGCGGTACGACCCACAGGACGTCCGCGCCTGGATCGAGCAGCAGATGACAGTGGGGATCGCCTGATGGCGGGGCACATCCAGGACCGCTGGTACAAGACGGTCCCCGACCCCGACGGCGGCAAGCCGCAGCGCGTCAAGACAGAGCGCCACGGGCACGGGAGCCGCTACCGGGCCCGTTATGTCGGCCCGGACGGCACGGAGCGTTCCAAGGCCTTCCCGGACCGCAGGAAGCGCGAGGCCGAGCTCTGGTTGAGTCAGGTCGAGGCGGATATGGCGGGTGGGCATCATCATGAGCCGAACGCGGGCCGGGAGACGTTCGGCCGGTACGCGGAGAAGTGGCTGGCCTCGCAGACGACCGACCCAACCACACGGGAGTCCGTCGTCTCGCAGATCAAGGGGCACGCGATCCCGTACCTCGGCTCCCGGCCACTGGGGTCGTTCAAGCCGGAGCACGTCCGTGCCTGGCTGGCCGAGCTGGAACAGAAGGTCCCTGCCTCCTCGTACCGGCGGGTGATCTACAACAGCGTCTCCTCGATCCTCAACGCGGCGGTCGACGACGGGCACCTGAGGAGGAACCCGTGCCATGCGCGGTCGGTGCGACCGCCCGAGCGTGGGGTGGGGCGGGTCATCCCGTGGAGCACGGAGCGCACGTTCGCCGTGCGGGCGGCACTCCCCCGGCAGTATCAGGCCGCTCTGGACCTGGGCGCCGGCTGCGGGTTGCGGCAGGGGGAGATCTTCGGGCTGCCCGAGGAAGAGGTCCGGTTCGACACGGGCTGGGTGCACGTGGCCCAGCAGGTCAAACTCGTCGGCGGACGTCTCGTGTTCGCTCCGCCCAAGCGGAACAAGGCGAGGGACGTTCCACTGCCCGCCAGTGTGGCCGCGGCACTGAAGCGGCACCGGGAGGACTTCCCACCCGTCGCCGTCACGCTGCCGTGGGGCAGGCCGGACGGGCGGCCAGTGACCAAGCTCCTGCTCTTCCGCAGCCTCGACGGCTCCGGGGCGGTGCGGCGGACGGACTTCAACGACCGGGTCTGGAAGCCCGCCCTCGCCTCGGCCGGCGTGATCGAGGAACGGGAGCCCGACCGGCGCCGTTACCCCGCCGCGCGGGAGCACGGGATGCACGCGCTGCGGCACTTCTACGCCTCGGTGCTCCTGGACGCGGGCGAGAACGTCAAGGCGCTCAGCCACTACCTCGGGCACACCGATCCGGGGTTCACGCTGCGGGTCTACACGCACCTGATGCCGAGCAGCGACGGCCGGGCGCGGCGGGCCGTGGACGCCCTGTACGGGACGGCCCAGGACGGCCCGGCCGCGGGCTCCGCCGCGAATTCTCACGGCCCAGAGACGGCCCAAGGCCGCTGAAAGGGCTTCGGAACGGCTGAGGGGCGGTGGTCGATCGACCACCGCCCCTCACCATTGCGGCGCGTGAAACCGCGCCTGACCTGCCCCTACAGCACCGGCAGGTGCTTGCGCAGCTCGAAGGCCGTGACCTCGGAGCGGTACTCGATCCACTCCTGTCGCTTGTTGCGGAGGAAGAAGTCGAAGACGTGCTCGCCCAGGGTCTCGGCGACGAGGTCGCTGCGCTCCATGAGGGTGAGGGCCTCGCCGAGGTTCTGGGGGAGGGGTTCGATGCCGAGGGCGCGGCGTTCGGCGTCGGAGAGGGCCCAGACGTCGTCCTCGGCGCCCGGGGGGAGCTCGTAACCCTGCTCGATGCCGCGCAGGCCGGCGGCGAGGAGGACGGCGTAGGTGAGGTACGGGTTGGCGCCGGAGTCGATGGAGCGGACCTCGACGCGGGCGGAGCCGGTCTTGCCGGGCTTGTACATGGGGACGCGGACCAGGGCGGAGCGGTTGTTGTGGCCCCAGCAGATGTAGGAGGGGGCCTCGCCGCCCGCGCCGGCGGTGCGCTCGGAGCCGCCCCAGATGCGCTTGTAGGAGTTGACCCACTGGTTGGTGACCGCGGAGATCTCGGCGGCGTGGCGCAGCAGGCCGGCGATGAAGGAGCGGCCGACCTTGGAGAGCTGGTACTCGGCGCCGGACTCGTAGAAGGCGTTGCGGTCGCCCTCGAAGAGGGAGAGGTGGGTGTGCATGCCGGAGCCGGGGAACTCCGAGAACGGCTTGGGCATGAAGGTGGCCTGGAGGCCCTGTTCGAGGGCGACCTGCTTCATGACGAGGCGGAAGGTCATGATGTTGTCGGCCGTGGAGAGGGCGTCGGCGTAGCGGAGGTCGATCTCCTGCTGGCCGGGGCCGCCTTCATGGTGGGAGAACTCGACGGAGATGCCCATCGACTCCAGCATGGTGATCGCCTGGCGGCGGAAGTCCATGCCCACGTTCTGCGGGGTGTGGTCGAAGTAGCCGGAGTAGTCGGCTGGGGTGGGCGGGGTGCCGTCGGTGGGCTTGTTCTTCAGGAGGAAGAACTCGATCTCGGGGTGGGTGTAGAAGGTGAACCCCTGGTCGGACGCCTTGGCGAGGGCCCGCTTGAGGACGTAGCGCGGGTCGGCGAAGGACGGGGAACCGTCCGGCATGAGGATGTCGCAGAACATCCGGGCCGTGCCGGGGGCCTCGGCGCGCCAGGGGATCACCTGGAAGGTCGACGGGTCCGGCTTGGCGATCATGTCGGACTCGTACACCCGGGCGAAGCCCTCGATGGCGGAGCCGTCGAAGCCGATGCCCTCGTCGAAGGCCTGCTCCAGCTCGGCCGGGGCCACGGCGACGGACTTGAGGAAGCCCAGCACGTCCGTGAACCACAGGCGTACGAAGCGGATGTCGCGCTCCTCGAGCGTGCGGAGCACGAACTCCTGCTGCTTGTCCATTGTGTGCTTCCCCATCTTCTTGATCCGGCCCGCCTGGCCCATACCACCACACGTGGGTTTCGCCTGCGTTGCGGGCGGACCGCGTGCGGGCGGGCGCCGCGTGTCGGGCACCAGCCTGACATCTTGCCCCGGGGCTCGCCATACCCGATCTCCGGGCCCTCCGGAAGGGCTCTGCGGGGGTCGATGAAGGGCTGCTCGGTGGTGGCCGCGGGCCGGTGCGCACGGCACATTACAGATTGCTCACACACCCGCACCGTTAATTTGCATCTCAGATGCAAGTTTCACTAACGTCTCGCGTGCCAGATCAAGGCATTCAGGAGGCCTCCCATGCTGTCCGAGCAGTCCGCCGCCACCGTGCGCGCCACCCTTCCCGCCGTCGGGGCGGCCATCAACGAGATCACCACCCGGTTCTACGACGGCTTGTTCACGGCCCACCCGGTGCTGCTGCGCGACCTGTTCAACCGCGGCAACCAGGCGGCGAAGAGCCAGCAGCAGGCGCTGGCGGGCTCCATCGCGGCATTCGCCACCTACCTGGTGGACCGCCCCGACGAGCGGCCCGACGCGATGCTGGCCCGCATAGCCCACAAGCACGCCTCGCTGGGCGTGCAGCCGGACCAGTACGACATCGTGCACGAGCACCTGTTCGCGGCGATCGTGGAGGTGCTCGGCGAGGCCGTCACGCCCGAGGTGGCGGCGGCCTGGGACGAGGTCTACTGGCTGATGGCCAACGCGCTGATCGCGATCGAGAAGCGGCTCTACGAGGAGCAGGGCGCGCACGAGTGGCGTGAGTGGGAGGTCGTGGAGCGGGTCGAGGAGACGGCGGACGTCGCCACCTTCCGGATCCGCCCGGCCGACGAGCGCCCGGCGCCCGCCTTCAAGGCCGGCCAGTACGTGTCCGTGCAGGTGGAGCTGGCGGACGGGGCGCACCAGATCCGTCAGTACAGCCTGTCCTCGGCCCCGGGGGCCGGGGTTCGGCAGTTCACCGTCAAGCGGGTCGCGGAGGACGGGAGCGCGCCGGAGGGCGAGGTCTCCAACCACCTGTACGCCCACGTGCGCGCGGGCGACGTGCTGCGGATCTCGGCGCCCTTCGGCGACCTGGTGATCGAGGACGGGGACGCGCCGCTGCTGCTGGCCTCTGCGGGCATCGGCGTCACACCGGTCGCGGCGATGCTGGGGTACCTGGCGGAGTCCGGGCACAAGGGTGCGGTGACGGTCGTGCACGCCGACCGCTCCCCCGCGACGCACGCGCTGCGCGCCGGCCAGGAGGCCGCAGTGGCGGAGCTCGCCGACGCGTCGCTGCACCTCTGGTACGAGGCGGACGCACCCGAGGGCGCGCACGCCGGGCTGGTGGACCTCGACGAGGTGACGGTGGCTCCGGGGACGCACGCGTACCTGTGCGGGCCGCTGCCGTTCATGCGGGCGGTGCGGGCGCAGCTGCTGGCCAAGGGCCTGCCGGCCTCGGACATCCACTACGAGGTGTTCGGGCCCGACCTCTGGCTCGGCCAGGGCTGACGGACGGCACGTCGGCGTGACGCGTGAGGGCCCCCGCTCCGGTGGAGCGGGGGCCCTCACGCGTCGTGTCAGGTCCGGGCCGGCGGTGGGGCCAGGGTCAGCAGCAGGGGGCCCGCCGGGGTGGTGACCATGTCGGAGACGGTCAGGGGGTCCAGGGAGGCGAAGAACGCCTCCTGGGCCTGGCGGAGGGCGCCGCGCAGGCGGCAGGCCGGGAGGACGGGGCAGGGCGTCGCGCCGCCCTCGCAGTCGACGACCTCGCCGTCGCCCTCGAAGGCGCGCACCACCGCGCCGACGGACGCGGTGCGGCCCACGGCGGTGAGGGAGAGGCCGCCGCCCCGCCCGCGCCGGGCGTCGACCAGGCCCATGCGCTGGAGTTCCGCGACCACCTTGGTGGTGTGGGTGTACGGAACGGCGACGGCCTCGGCGACCTCACGCGTCGTCGGGGTGGCGTCCTCCGCGACCGTGGCGAGGCGCATCAGGACGCGCAGGGCCAGGTCGGTGGAGCGGAGAAGACGCATACGGCAACGGTAACCCGCTGGGGTAACCCGCTGGTGGCGCCCCTACTCCGCCTCCGCCCGTGCGCGGGTGCTCTCGGGGGCCGGCAGGTGGGTGGCGACCACCCGTCCCGTGCGGCGTTCGCGGCGGTCGGCGAGCAGGGAGAGCGCCGCGACGCCGATGCCGAGGACGGCCAGCACCGAGCCCACCGGGGCGGGCGAGGTCACACCGAGGCCGGCGCTGAGGGCGAGGCCGCCGATCCAGGCGCCGCCGGCGTTGGCCAGGTTGAAGGCGGCCTGGTTGGCCGAGGAGGCCAGCGAGGGGGCGCTGGCGGCGCGGGTCATCACCATCAGCTGGAGCGGCGCGCCCAGGGTGAAGGCGGTGACGCCCAGGAGCAGCACCGCGACCGCGCCGCCCGCCCTGGTGTCCATCAGCAGGGGGAAGAACAGCAGCGTGACGGTGACGGCGCCGAGACCGGCGAAGACCGTGCCGCTGGGCGACCGGTCGGCGAGGCGGCCGCCGAGCAGGTTGCCGACGGTGGCGCCCACGCCGAACAGCGAGAGGACCAGGGTCACGGAGGCCTCGGCGTAGCCGGCGGCGTCGGTCAGCATGGGCGTGATGTAGCTGAAGGCGGAGAAGAGCGCCCCGCTGCCCACGATGGTGGTGCCGAGGACCAGCCAGACGGAGACGGACCGCAGCGCGGCCAGTTCGCCGCGCAGGCCGACCGGCGGGGCGGCGTGCGCGGTGCGCTTCTCCTGCGGCACGAGGAAGAACAGGGCGGCGACCGCGGCGAGACCGATCACGCAGACCGCGCCGAAGGTGGCCCGCCAGCCGAACTGCTGGCCGAGCAGCGTGCCGACCGGGACGCCGACGATGTTGGCGACGGTGAGGCCGGTGAGCATGGTGGCCACCGACCGGGCCCGCTTCTCGGGGGCGACGAGGGTGGTGGCGACGACCGAGCCGACGCCGAAGAAGGCGCCGTGCGGCAGGCCGCTGAGGAAGCGCGCGCCGAGCAGCCAGGTGTGGTCGGGGGCGAGCGCGGAGAGGCCGTTGCCGACGATGAACAGGCCCATCAGCCAGAGCAGGACCTGGCGGCGTTCCATGCGGGCGGTCACGGCGGCGAGCAGGGGCGCGCCGACGACCACGCCCAGGGCGTAGGCGGATATCAGGTGTCCGGCGGAGGGGATCGAGACCCCGAGGTCGGCGGCGACCTGGGGCAGCAGGCCCATCATCACGAACTCGGTCGTACCGATTCCGAAGGCGCCTACAGCGAGGGCGAGCAGGGCCAGTGGCATGGGGCGTGTGCCTTTCAGCAGGGGTGGTCACGGCCGGTGTGACGGGCTCCGCGAGGAGTATGTTCCACTCCGAAACAAAACCCGGGGCATCAGTATTTCAGAGGTCGCGGGCTGTTGCGCCCACTGAAACGGTGAACAGTTCGTATCAGGTGCCGTGGATGTCAGGGGTGGCCAGGTGGCACGCGTGCCGGAGTACGGGCGGCGGTACGGGCGGGAGCGCGGGTGCGGATGGCGGTGCGTGCCGGAGGGCGGCACCGGAGGGCGGTGGGTGTGCGGCGGTAGGTATGCGTACGTGTCGTATGTCAGCCTACGGACACGTGTCAGCGTACGGTCACGCGCGCCGCCACCGGCAGGTGGTCGCTGCCGGTCTCCGGGAGCGTCCACGAACTCACCGGCTCGACGCCGCGCACCATGATCTGGTCGATCCGGGCCATCGGGAACGACGCCGGCCAGCTGAAGCCGAAGCCGCTGCCCGCCGCGCCCTGGGTGGAGCGCATCTGCGAGGTGACCGCCCGCAGCGCCCGGTCGTTCATGGTGCCGTTGAGGTCGCCGAGCAGCACGACCCGCTCCTGCCGCTCCTTGGCCACGGCCTCGCCGAGCGCGTCGGCGCTGCGGTCGCGCTCGCGGGCGGTGAAGCCGGCGTCCAGCCGGACCCGCACCGAGGGCAGGTGGGCGACGTAGGCCTTCACGTCGCCGAAGGGGGCCTCGACGGTGGCGCGCATGGCGCGGGTCCAGCCGAGCCTGATGTCCACCGGCTCGACCTCGCGCAGCGGGTACTTGCTCCACAGGCCGACGGTGCCCTGCACCGAGTGGTAGCGGTAGGTGGAGGCCAGGGTCCGCTCGTAGACCGGGGCCGCCGACTCGGTCAGCTCCTCCAGGGCCACCAGGTCGGCCCCCAGCGCCGCCACCTCGCGGGCGGTCCCCGCGGGGTCGACGTTCTGCGCGTTGACGTTGTGGGTGACGACGGTGAGGTCGCCGTCGGCCGTCGGGTCGGTCTTGTCCGACAGCAGCCCGCCGAACTGCCCGGCCCACACGAAGGCGGGCAGCAGGCCGACGATCACCGCGGTGGCCGAGCGGCGCACCAGGGCCGCCAGCAGGATCACCGGGACGAGCAGTCCGAACCACGGCAGGAACGTCTCGGCGAGACTGCCGACGTTGCCGATCGCGTTGGGCACGTGGGCGTGCAGCCGCATCGCGGCGGCGAGGACCAGGGCGCAGGCCGCGAGGACCAGGCCGCGCCGCCAGATGCCGGGCCCGGCCAGTCCGTCCCCGACGAAGCGGCACACCCAGCGGTGGGCCAGGCGCCGCATCCGGCCTGGGCGCCGGGGATCCCGGTCGGCCCCGTCCGTCTCCGCCGCCACCGCCTGCTGCGTCATCCGCCGCCTCACCACCTGCCGTGCACACCGTCCGTACCAGTGGGTCCTACACGCTGTACGCGTCGTACGCGTGTCTACGACCCTAGGCCATGTCCGGTTTCCGTCCCGCCGGGCGCTCGGGAGCATCTCCCGTCACGCGGCGCCTTACAAGGGGTGGGACGACCAACCGGGAGGAACGGGTTCCACCGATGGGCCGCCGAAACCACCGTCCGTGACACAAACCGCACATCCCGCTCCCCCCTCTTCTCCTGTCGCGTGTCAGGTGCAACCATGGAAATGGTCCGGGGACGCCGTGAGGGCGCCTCGAGATGACGATGAAGGAGCCGTTCCATGACGCAGCTTCAGGCTGCCCAGAAGAGCCCTGACGGCGGTGGCAGGTCGCGCGGTGAGATGTCGCTGTACGGCGGCAAGAGCAACCGCCGGGTGACCGTCCGCGACATCGCACTGGCCAAGGAGCGCGGCGAGCGCTGGCCGATGCTGACCGCCTACGACGCGATGACCGCGTCCGTGTTCGACGAGGCCGGGATCCCGGTGCTGCTGGTCGGCGACTCGGCCGGAAACTGCCACCTCGGCTACGACACCACCGTGCCCGTCACGCTGGACCAGATGGTCATGCTGACCGCCGCCGTGGTCCGCGGCACCAGTCGCGCGATGGTCGTGGCGGACCTGCCGTTCGGCTCGTACCAGGAGGGCCCCGTGCAGGCGCTCCGTTCCTCGATGCGCCTGATCAAGGAGTCCGGCGCCACGGCCGTCAAGCTGGAGGGCGGGGAGCGTTCGCACGAGCAGATCAAGCTCCTGGTCGACTCCGGCATCCCGGTGATGGCCCACATCGGCCTGACCCCGCAGTCGGTCAACGCCATGGGCTACCGGGTGCAGGGCCGCGGCGAGGAGGCCGCCCAGCAGCTGCTGCGCGACGCCAAGGCCGTGCAGGACGCCGGCGCCTTCGCGGTGGTGCTGGAGCTGGTGCCGCGCGAGCTGGCCGCCGAGGTCACCACCACGCTGCACATCCCGACGGTCGGCATCGGCGCCGGGCCGGAGTGCGACGCGCAGGTGCTGGTGTGGACGGACATGATGGGCCTCACCCCCGGGCGGGTCCCGAAGTTCGTCAAGCAGTACGCGGACGTGCGCCGCGTGATGGGCGACGCCGCGAAGGCGTACGCCGAGGAGGTCGTGGGCGGAACGTTCCCGCTGGAGGAGCACTCCGTCCACTGATCCCGGCAGGCGGGGCCCCGTCGCACCGCACGGGGCCGCGCGCCCGACAGGCCACTGAGAGGACAGCCCGCCGATCCCCCCGTCGGCGGGCTGTCGGCCTTCCCGGACCCGACAGTCGGCGGGCTGTCGGCCTTCCCGGACCCGGCAGTCGACGGACTGTCGGCGGGCGGCCTCCACGCCGCTCCCCAGCCGGCCGGCTGTCGGGAAAATGTCGGCGCGGTGTCGGCGCCGCCTGACAGCGTGGAGCCATGACACGCGACGACGACAAGACGCCCGCCCCCGCGGTCTCGGTACGGGGGCTCACGAAGAGGTACGGCGAGACCCGCGCGCTGGACGGCGTGGACCTGGACGTCCGAGAGGGCACCGTCCTCGGGGTGCTCGGCCCCAACGGCGCCGGCAAGACGACCCTGGTCCGCATCCTGTCCACGCTGATCGTCCCCAACGAGGGCCGGGCGACGGTCGCCGGGATCGACGTCCTGCGGCAGCCGCGCCGGGTGCGCCGGGTGATCGGCCTGACCGGGCAGTACGCCTCGGTGGACGAGAAGCTCTCCGGGCGGGAGAACCTGTACCTGATCGGCCGCCTGCTGGACCTGCCGTCCAAGGCCGCCCGGGCCCGCGCGGACGAGCTGCTGGAACGCTTCTCCCTCACCGACGCCGCCCGCCGGCCCGCCTCCACCTACTCCGGCGGCATGCGCCGCCGCCTGGACCTGGCGGCCTCGATGATCGGCAGGCCGCAGGTCCTCTTCCTGGACGAGCCGACCACCGGCCTGGACCCGCGCACCCGCAACGAGGTGTGGGACGAGGTGAAGCGGATGGTCGGCGAGGGCGTGACCGTGCTGCTCACCACCCAGTACATGGAGGAGGCCGAGCAGCTGGCCGGCGAGCTGGCGGTGATGGACCGCGGCCGCGTGGTCGCGGGCGGCGGCATCGACGAGCTGAAGGCCAAGGTGGGCGGCCGCTCGCTGCGGATCCGGCCCGCCGCCCGCGCCGACCTCCAGCCACTGGCCGCCACCCTGGACGGGTTGGGCGTCACCGGCCTCGCCACCGTCGCGGTGGACGCCGAGAGCGGCTCGGTGCGGGTGCCCGTGCTCAGCGACGAGCAGCTGACCACGGTCCTGGCGGCGGCCTCCTCGGCCGGGATCGCCCTGGCCTCGGTCGTCACCGAACTGCCCAGCCTGGACGAGGTCTTCCTCTCCCTCACCGGACACAAGGCGTCCGACACGTCCTCCGGTACCGATGCCGCCGACGCCCAGGCCGGCGAAGGCTCCGACCCGAAGCTCGAGGAGGCCGCCGTATGAGCGCCACCACCACCGCCGCGCCCGTCCCCGCCGCCTCCCCGGCGCGTGACCTGGCCGACGACCACATCGGCCTGCGCGGCCACCTGCGGCACACCGGCGCGCTGATGCGGCGGAACCTGCTGTGGATCCGCCAGGACCCGGAGTCGATGTTCGACGCCGTGCTGATGCCAATCGTCTTCACCCTGCTGTTCGTCTACGTCTTCGGCGGCTCGATCGGGATGGCGCTGGGCGGCGGCCGGGAGGAGTACGTCCAGTACCTGGTGCCGGGCATGCTCGCCATGATGGCGCTGTCGATGTCGATGTCGGTGGGCACCGGCTTCAACCAGGACATCGAGAAGGGCGTCATGGACCGCTTCCGCTCGCTGCCCATCGGGCGGGGATCGGTGCTGTTCGCCAAGATCGCGGTCGAGCAGCTGCGGGTGCTGATCTCCACGGTGATCCTGCTGCTGGTCTCGCTGCTGGTCGGCTTCGAGATCGACCGCCCGCTGGGGCTGCTGGCCGCGGTGGGTCTGTCGATGCTCTTCGGCATCTCCCTGATGTGGGTCTTCCTCGCGCTCGGCGTCACCGCGAAGAGCGCGCAGTCGGTCCAGGCGCTGGGCTTCCTGGTGATGATGCCGCTGCAGTTCGGCTCGTCGCTGTTCGCCCCGACGTCCTCGATGCCCGGCTGGCTGGAGGCCTTCGCCGACTGGAACCCGCTGTCCTGCCTGGCGGACGCCTCCCGCGGCCTGATGGTCGGCGGCCCGGTGGCCCGCGACATGTGGGTCACGCTGGGCTGGACGGCGCTGCTGACGGCGGTCATGGCGCCGTACGCGATCCGGAAGTTCACCACGCGGGACTGATCGGAGCGGCCCATGCGCCGACCAGCGTCACACCAGGGCCGCGGCCTCCTCCAGGGAGAGGCCGCGGCCTTCGGCGTGGGCGGCCTCGAACGCCTCGTCGCCGAGAGCGGCGCGGACGGCCTCGCGGGCGCGGCGGCAGATCTCGCGCTCCATCACCGTGCTGACGTGGCCGGCCGGCGCGTGCTCCTCGGCCGCGCCGAGACACCGGGCGCCGTCCGCCGCGCGCCGGCCGCCGTCGTCCCCGGCGAGGA
The DNA here is from genome assembly GCF_042792855.1 of Streptomyces sp. NPDC056600. Lineage (NCBI taxonomy): Bacteria > Bacillati > Actinomycetota > Actinomycetes > Kitasatosporales > Streptomycetaceae > Streptomyces > Streptomyces sp. NPDC056600. The sequence goes on along the minus strand of NZ_JBHTVQ010000033.1, from coordinate 29,683 downwards.
CCGCGGCGCCGAGCACGAGCAGGTGAGGGCCGATCTGCGGGGCCACCGTCTGCGCCAGCACGTCGTTCGCGGACACGAGGGCGCCCCGGATCCGCCGGAGCGCCTCGCCCCACCGGCCGTCGGCGATGTCCAGCCAGGCCTCCCCGCCGTCGATGAAGGCGGAGAAGGCGGCGAACCCGGCGGCGGGGAACTCCGCGCGCAGGTCCGCCAGCAGGTCCCGCGCCTCGTCGACGTGGCCGGAGACGCCCAGCCAGCTGATCAGGGTGATCCGGGCGGCCACGCCCGCGTCCCGGCCGCCGCTCTCCTGCCGGAGCACCTCCCGCAGGATCCGCTCGCCACGCTCCGGCCGGTCCGTCTCCAGGAACAGCGCGCCCAGGCGGGCGCGGAGCACGTTCACCTGGGCGTGTGCGCCGATCCGCTCGGCGAGTTCCACGGCCTCCTCGAAGGTGGCGGCGGCCTCCTCGAACGCGCCGGCGTTCTGCAGGGCGTCGCCGCGTCCGGACAGCGCCTCGGCGACGCCCCAGTCGTCGCCCAGGCGCCGGAAGATCTCCAGTCCCTCGTCGGCGCGGGCGACCGGGTCGCCGTTCATGTCGGGGCGGTTGGCGTACAGGCTGGCCTGCAGGTGCAGGCTGGTGGCGAGTTCCCACTCCATTCCGGGCCTGCTGCGGCAGGTGCGCTCGGCGGACTGGACGACGTCCTGAAGCCGGTCGGCCTGACCGGTCAGCAGCAGCGCGAAGAACCACATGGAGCCCGGGGAACGGCAGACCTGCGGCATGCCGGGCTCGTACACCTCGGTGATGGCGCGCAGCTTGTCCTGTCCGGCGGGGCTCTGCCACTCGCCGAGTTCGGCGCCTATGTCCATGCTGGCGAGGTGGACCAGGTGGACGCCGCGGCGGGCCTCCCACAGGGCCTCCCCGGTCATCGGGGGCGGCGCGTCGACCGGGCGTTCCCACAGCGGGACGGCCTTGCGGACGGGGCGGGCGAACGGGTCGGGTCCGAGCGCGAGGACCTGCTGCGCCCAGCCGCGGGCCTCGGACCGCTGGTCGCGCATCTGCCAGTACCAGGCGAGGGAGTGGAAGAGGCAGAGCGCCTCCTGCTCGTCGCCGTGCGCGACCGCGGTGCGCATGGCGGTGCGGAGATTCTCGTACTCGGTCTCCAGCCGGGCGATCGCCGCGCTCTGTCGCCTTCCGCGGAGCAACGGGTCGGTGGTGCGGGCGAGTTCGCGGTAGTACGTGAGGTGGGCGCGGGCCGCCGCCTGCTGGGACCCGGCCTCGTCGAGGCGTTCGCGGGCGTACTCGGCGACGGTCTCCAGGAGCCGGTAGCGCATCCCCGCGTGGGGCGAGAGGGGCGAAGGGGCCGCCACGACGAGTGACTTGTCGACCAGGGAGCCCAGGGCGTCGAGGGCGGCGGGCCCGCACACCGCTTCGGCGGCGTCGAGGTCGCAGCCGCCGGAGAAGACGGACAGGCGGGCCAGGACGGCGCGTTCGTCCTCGTCGAGGAGGTCCCAGGACCAGTCGACGACGGCCCGCAGGGTCTGCTGGCGGGGCAGCGCCGTGCGGCTGCCGGAGGTGAGCAGGCGGAACCGGTCGTCGAGCCGGCCGACCAGCTGGCGGGGGGTGAGCATCCGCAGTCGGGCGGCGGCGAGTTCGATGGCCAGCGGCAGGCCGTCGAGGCGGCGGCAGATCTCCGCGCAGGCCACGGCGGTGTCCGGGTCGGAGTCGGGGGTGAAGCCGGGGCGGGCGGCGGCGCCGCGGTCGGCGAGCAGGCGCAGCGCGTGGGGCTCCGGGAGGGGCTCGACGGGGCGTACGAGTTCGCCGGGCACGCCCAGCGGTTCCCGGCTGGTGGCGAGCACGGTGAGGTGCGGGCAGCGGGCCAGGAGTTCCTCGGCGAGCCGGGCGGCGGCGTCGACGACGTGCTCGCAGTTGTCGAGGATCAGCACCATGCGGCGGCGGGAGCAGTGTTCGGCGAGCCGCTCCAGGGCGTCGTTCCTGCGCTCCGAGACCACGCGCATCTCCTCGGCGCCCGCCGCGTACAGGGTCGTCTCCCGCCCGCCCACGGCGGTGAGGACGGCCTCCGGGACGGCGGAGGGGACGGTGACCGGGGCGAGTTCGGCGAGCCAGACGCCGTCGCGGTCGCGGTCGAGGTCGTGGAGGGTCTCGGCCGCCTCCTGGGACAGCCTGGTCTTGCCCGCGCCGCCGGGGCCGAGGAGCGTGACCAGCCGGGACGCCCGGAGGTCGCGGTGGATGGCCTGGATCTCCGGGTCGCGACCGACGAAGCTGGTCAGGCGGGCGCGGAGGTTGCCGGGGAGCGGGTGGGCCGGGGCCTCGTCGGCGTGTGCCCGTCCGTCGTGCGGCGGGCTGCCCGGAAGCGGGCCGTCGCCGGCCCGGGCGGCGGGCGGCGCGCTCCCGGCGACGGACCGGACGCCGGGCTGGACGCCGGACCGAACGTCGGACTGGACGCCGGGCTGGATCTGGTCCCGCTCCCGCTCCCGCTCCTGGCGTGGCGCGGCGGCGGACTCCCCCGACGGGCCGGCCTCGTGGCGCGGGCGGGCGGAGGCGGGCGCGGGCCGCAGCAGGTCCGCGTGGGTGGCGCGGAGGGCGGGGCCGGGGTCGGCGCCGAGGGTGTCGGCGAGGTGGCGGCGCAGGCCCTCGTAGGCGGCGAGTGCCTCGGCGGGGCGGCCCGCGGCGGCGAGGGCGCGCAGCCGCAGCGCCTGCAGCGGCTCGTCCAGGGGGTGCGCCTCGCACAGGGCGGTGAGGTCGGGCAGGACGGCGGCGGCCTCGCCGAGGGACAGCGCGGCGGTGAGGCGGGCCCGGCGGGCGTCCAGGCGGCGGGCCTCCCAGCGGGCGGCCTCCGCGCCGGGGTGCGGCAGGTCGGCGAGGGCGGGGCCGCGCCAGAGGGCGAGGGCCTCGTCGAGGGTCTCCGCCGCCTTGGCCGGGTCGCCGTCGGCCAGCGCCCGCAGCCCGTCGGCGGTGAGCCGCTCGAAGCGGTACAGGTCGACGTCGTCGGGCCGGGCGTCCAGCAGGTAGCCGCCGTCCGCGGAGGCCACCGCCCCGGGGCCGAGCAGGCGCCGCAGCCGCCCCACCAGGGCCTGCAGCGCGCCCGTGGCGTCGGCCGGGGGATCGTCCGCCCAGACCTCGTCGACCAGGACGGACACCGGGACCGCGCGGCCGGGCCGCAGCGCCAGCAGGGTCAGCAGGGTGCGCAGCTTCGCGCCGCCGACCGGTACGGACGTGCCGTCGGGGCGGATGGCCTGGATGGTGCCGAGGACTCGGAAGCGCACGGCCCCATTCTCCATCGGCCGAGGACGTCCCCCGCACCGGAGCCGTCCCCGGGGGGGCCGCGGCGACGCCGCGCGGGTGGTGCGACGCGCCGAAGGTCAGGGGCTCAGCGGGTGGCCGAGTGCCCGCGCTCCGCCTTCGTCCGCTTGTAGTAGTACCAGCACATGTTCGAGGAGAGGCCGGCCAGCAGCACCCACACGATGCCCAGGCCCCAGGTGCCCTCGACGAAGGAGACGACGGCGGCGACCACGGACAGGACGCACACGACGAAGGCGTAGAGGGCGAGGCGGGGGCGGGGCATGGGGGTCGCTCCTGGTGCTACGTGGACGGGCGGCAGCTGCTGACTGCCGTGCCTCCAGTGTCCCCCATGCCCCTGTCCGCGCTCGCGCCCCCCGGCCGTCACACGTCGGTGAGTCGCAGTCCCGCGTGCGCCTTGTAGCGGCGGTTGACCGAGATCAGGTTGGCGACCAGCGCCTCCACCTGGTGGGCGTTGCGCAGGCGGCCGGCGAAGACGCCGCGCATGCCGGGGATGCGGCCGGCGAGCGCCTGGACGATCTCGACGTCGGCGCGCTCCTCACCGAGCACCATCACGTCCGTCTCGATCTCCTCGATCTCCGGGTCCTTGAGCAGGACGGCGGAGAGGTGGTGGAAGGCGGCGGTGACGCGGGAGTCCGGCAGCAGCGCGGCGGCCTGCTGGGCGGCGCTGCCCTCCTCGACCTCGAGCGCGTAGGCGCCCTTCTTGTCGAAACCCAGCGGGTTCACGCAGTCGACGACCAGCTTCCCGGCGAGGTCCTCGCGCAGCGACTCGAGCGTCTTGGCGTGGCCCTCCCACGGCACGGCGACGATCACGATGTCGCTGCGGCGGGCGCACTCGGCGTTGTCGGCGCCCTCGACGCCGTGGCCGATCTCCTCGGCGGCGGCCCGGGCGCGGTCGGCGGCGCGGGAGCCGATGATCACCTTCTGGCCGGCCCGGGCGAGGCGGTAGGCGAGGCCCTGGCCCTGGTCGCCGGTGCCGCCGAGGACGCCGACGGTCATCCCGGAGACGTCGGGGAGGTCCCACGGGTCCTTGGCGGGGGCCTTCTGCCCGGCGTGGGGCGCATCGTTGCGCGCACTGTCTGTAGTGGTCATGCGCCTGACTTTACGTGCGGAAAGCGCCCGCTCGGCGGTGGGATGGATCACGTCACCGGGCACGTCGGGCACGGTGGGCTCGGTGTCGGGCACCGGACCGGACACCGCGCCGACCACGGCGCCGGCCACGGCGTCGAGCACCGCGTCGAACCGCGCGCCGATCACGGCGTCGAACCGCGCGCCGGGGCCCGGTCCGGGCCGCCGCACCGGGCGGGGCACGCGGCCACGTCAGCGCCCGCCGTCCCGGCCGTCAGTTCGGGGGAATCGGCGGCGAACCCGGGACCGCCGGCGGCGGTGTGCGGCACCATGCGCCGCATGGATGCCGTACGGGTGGCACTGCTGCGCGAGGTCCTGGCCGGGACGGAGTGGCTGGACGCGACGCGCCGGTTCGCGGGCGCGCTGCGCGGGTCGGTGGTCTCGCACGGCGGCGGGCTGCTGCTGGTCGGCACGCCCGCCTACGAGCCGTGGCACCTGGCCGCTCACCTGGTCGACGAGGCGGCCTGGTCGGGGACGCCGGAGCTCTCCCCCACCCTGGTGCGGCACGCCGCGCGCGCCTCGGACCCGGCACACCTGGCCGTCGGTCTCCGCCGCCTGGAGGCGGCGCGGCGCGGGGAGACGCTGCTGGTGGTGGCTCCGGACGCGACGGGCCCCGAGCTGCTGGAGCGGGTGCGCGACGCCCGGCGCGCCGGGGCGACGGTGCTGGCGCTCGCCGGTCCCCGTGCCGAGGGCCCCGGAGGGCCGGAGGGGCACGAGGACCTGGCGGCGATGGCGCACGAGCTGCTGGGCCCGGTCGACGGGGCGGAGGCCGTCGTCGACCTGGACACCGTGCAGCACCTGGTCAGCGCGGCGGCCGGGGAGAACTCGGCGACCGCGCCGCGCGGGCGGCGCAGGTTCCGGGACCGGCTGTCCCGCCTCGCCGACCAGCTGACGGCGCCGCCGCCCCCGCGCTGGTAGGCCCGCCGGGTCTCCCGGCGGGCTCCCTACTCCTGGTCACCGCGCTTCGCGGGGTCGTGCCACTTGGGGTCGTTCTCCCACTCGAGGTTGCGCTCGCGGGCCGTCTCCATGGCGTGCTCGGCCTCGCCGCGGGTGGCGTAGGGGCCGAACCGGTCCTTGGCGGGGCACTCGGGCCCCTCCTCGACCTTCTTGTGCTGCAGGCAGTAGTACCACTCGCCCGGCCTGCCGGCCGCGCGCTTCTTGAACAGGGCCATGCCTGTCTCCTTCCCTCGTCCACACGGGCTGATGCCGTATGCCCCGCTGGTTAGACTCGCAGGCATGTCTGCCCAGTCGCTGCTCGTACCAGGGGAGCTTTCTCCCACCCGATCCGTACCCGGAAACATCAGGCGGCCCGAGTACGTCGGCAAGCCCGCGCCGACGCCGTACACCGGCCCCGAGGTGCAGACTCCGGAGACCGTCGAGGCGATGCGGGTGGCCGGCCGGATCGCCGCGCAGGCGATGGAGGAGGCCGCCAAGCACATCGCGCCGGGTGTCACCACCGACGAACTCGACCGCGTCGCGCACGAGTTCATGTGCGACCACGGCGCCTACCCGTCGACGCTGGGCTACCGCGGCTTCCCCAAGTCGCTGTGCACCTCCGTCAACGAGGTGATCTGCCACGGCATCCCCGACTCGACGGAGCTGCGCGACGGCGACATCGTCAACCTGGACGTCACGGCGTACATCGGCGGGGTGCACGGCGACAACAACGCCACCTACCTGGTGGGTGACGTCGACGAGGAGTCGCGGCTGCTGGTGGAGCGGACCCGGGAGGCGCTGAACCGGGCGATCAAGGCGGTGCGGCCGGGCCGGCAGATCAACGTGATCGGCCGGGTCATCGAGTCGTACGCCAAGCGGTTCGGCTACGGGGTGGTCCGCGACTTCACCGGGCACGGCATCAACTCGTCCTTCCACTCCGGCCTGGTGATCCCGCACTACGACAGCCCGTACGCCACGACGGTGATGCAGCCGGGCATGACGTTCACCATCGAGCCGATGCTGACGCTGGGCACGTACGAGTACGAGATCTGGGACGACAACTGGACGGTGGTCACCAAGGACCGGCTGCGCACCGCCCAGTTCGAGCACACGCTCGTCGTCACCGACACCGGCGCCGAGATCCTCACCCTGCCGTGAGCCGCCCGCCGCGGACCCCGCGCGCTACGGCGCGCGGACCACGGCGAGCTCGGTCAGGCCCGAGTACGTCAGCACCGGCTCCAGGAGCGACGAGACGACGATCTCGAGTCTTTCCGCGTGGACGAACAGCACGCTGAGTCCGGCGCTGTCCAGGTAGTCCACGGCGGTGAGGTCGACCACCACCCGTTCGGCGGCTGTGTCGGCCGTCTCCAGCGCCTCCAGCTCGCGGGCCAGCAGCCCCGCGTTGCCGAGGTCGATCTCTCCGGCCACCGTCAGCAGTGGCCGCCCGCCGGGCGCGGTGCCGGGGGTCACGGTCAGCGGCGTCATTTCGCGATCCTCGTCCACATCCGAACCGTGGTCCCCGTCTCGCCGGGCGTGACGGTGACCTCCTGCATCATGGCGCGCATCAGCGCGAGTCCCCGCCCGCGGTGGCGGCTCGCCTCCACGGTGGGCGTCCTCCAGCGGCCGCTGTCCTCGACGGTGAGGCTGAGCTCGTCGGCGCCGGCCGCCGCCAGCAGCCGGACGGCTCCGCCGGGGCTGTCCCGGTGCCCGTGCTCGATCGCGTTGGCGCAGGCCTCGCCTGCGGCGACCAGGACCTGCTGGGCCATCCCCTCCGGCAGGTCGCACCGTGCCAGCCAGCCCCGCAGCGTGCCGCGGGTGACCGCCAGTTCCGACGACTGCGCCGGGAAGGTCAGCTCCAGCGGCCCGGGGTGGCGGTACAGCAGCAGGGCGACGTCGTCGTCGTAGCCGTCCTCGGGGGCGAGCAGGTCCATGACCCGTGCGGCGAGCTCGTCCGCGGGCAGGTTCCGGCCCTCCTGGAGCGCCTCCCCGGCCAGGCGGATGCCCTCGCTCAGCGGGCGGCGGCGCCGCTCGACCAGGCCGTCGGTGTACAGCAACAGCGTGGAGCGCGGCGGGACCGTGCACTCCGCCTCGGGGCGCTCGGCGCCGGGCCGCACCGCCAGCGGCAGCGAGCGGCCCTGGTCGAGCAGGGTCACCTGGCCGTCGGGCCCGGCCAGGATCCCCGGGGGATGTCCGGCGCCGGCGTAGACCAGGCGTCCGGTCCTCGGGTCGAGCACCCCGCAGAACAGGGTGGTGCACAGCGCGCCGGGGATGCCCGCGGCGAAGTGGTCCAGCGCGGCCAGCGTCCGGGCGGGCCCGGCCTCCTGGAGCAGCAGGGCCCGGCAGGCGCTGCGCAGCTGGCCCATCACGCTGGCGGCGTCCAGGCCGCGGCCCACGCAGTCCCCCACGACGATGCCGATGCGGCCGTCCGGCAGGGCGACCGTGTCGTACCAGTCGCCGCCGACCTCCAGGGGCGGGACGGCCGGCTCGTAGCGGACGGCGAAACCCTGCGGCAGCCGCGCCGGGCCGAGGATGGCGCGCTGCAGGGCGAGCGCGGTGCGGCGGTGCTGGTCCACCTGGTGGGCGCGGGTCAGGCCCTGCGCGAGGCGGCCGCCCAGCAGCGACAGCAGCAGCTGGTCCTCCGGGATGAAGGGCCGCCGTCCTCCGAGGTCCACCCGGAGCACCATCGGGCCTTCGGGGTGCTCCAGCACGATGTGGGCGCGGTTGCCGTCGGCGACCGGGCTGAGCGCGGGACGGTCGCGCAGCGCGGCGAGTTCCGCCCGGTCCTCCTCCGACAGGCCCTCCCACCCGTCGGGGGACGGGTGGCCCGCGGCGGCGACGCAGGGCTCGGGCCGGTCGCCGAAGACGACGGCGAGGACCTGGGTGGCCCGCCACACCTGCTGGAGCTCCTCCAGCGCGCCGGCCAGCGCCTCGTCCTGGCCGACGGCCTGGGAGAGCCTCAGGCCGAGGGCGGCCAGGGCGCTGTCCCGCTGCACGGCGTAGTGCTCGGCGGTGACGTCGCGGAAGGTGCCGACGACGACGCGGCGGCCGGTGTCGGGGTCGCGGGCCTCGTTGCAGCTGACCGAGACCCAGATCCGCCGGCCGTCGGCGCGGTCCACGGCCACGGTGCAGCGGCCGGGGCGGCCGGAGAGCGCCTCGCGGAACGCCTGGCCCCACCGGTCGTGCGCGTCGTGGCCGGTCTCCTCCCAGGGGCGGTGCGGGCCGGGGAGGCTGTCGGGGCCGTAGCCGAGGATCTCGGTGTAGGCGGAGTTGACCTCGAGGATGGTGCCGGTCTCGTCGCAGACGAAGAACGCCTCCTGCAGGGCGTCGACCAGTGCCGCGCGCCAGCGGGCGTGCCGGCCGCGCATCCGCGCCAGCTCCACGTTGGCCCGGACCCTGGCCAGCAGCTCGGCGGCGGCGAACGGCTTCACCAGGTAGTCGTCGGCGCCGGCCTCCAGGCCCTCGATGGACGCCTCCTGCCCGGCCCGCGCGGACAGCAGCAGCACCGGCACGGACGCGGTGCGGCTGTCGGCGCGCAGCGCGCCGACCATGGCGAGGCCGTCCATCCGCGGCATCATCACGTCGCCGACGATCAGGTCGGGCTGCACCGCGCGGGCGGCCTCCAGCGCCTCGACGCCGTCGCCGACGGCGCGGACCCGGTAGCCGGCGCCGGTCAGCAGGCGGGTGAGGTAGCCGCGCATGTCGGCGTTGTCGTCGGCGACCAGGACGCGGGCCCCGGCTGTCCCCCGCGCCACCGCGGCCCCGGGTCCGTCCGCCCCGGCGGTCACGGGGGCGCTGCCCGGCACGGCGGTGGGCCCGCCCTCGGCACCGGTCCCGGCCGGGCCCCCGGCGGGGGTCCCGCCGCCGGCGGGTGCCGGGGCGTCGCTCCCCTCCATGGCGCCGGCGCCGGTCGGCGCCGGCCCGGTGTCCGGGGTGTCGGGGAGGGCGCTCAGCGCCTCCTGGACGTAGGGGCGGGCGTCCGCCGTGAGGGGGACGGACGCGGCGGCGGGGACGAGGGAGCCGGCGGGCAGGTGGCCGGTGCCGAGGCGGAGCCGGACGGTGAAGACGGTGCCGCGGCCCTCGGTGCTCTCCGCGGTGATCGTCCCGCCGTGCAGCTGGACGAGTTCCTTGACCAGGGCCAGCCCGATGCCGCTGCCCTCGTGGGAGCGGGCGCGGGTGTGCCGGATGCGGTGGAAGCGGTCGAAGAGCCGGGGCACCTCGTCCGCCGGGACGCCGACGCCCGTGTCGGCGAAGGTCACCACCGCCTCGTCGCCGTCCCGGCGCACCGCCACCCGAATGCCGCCCTCGAAGGTGAACTTCAGGGCGTTGCCGAGCAGGTTGAGGACGACCTTCTCCCACATGGACCGGTCCAGGTGCACCGGCTGGTCCAGCGGCGGGCAGTCGACGTCCAGGGTGAGGCCGGCCCGCTCGACGGCGGAGCGGAACACCCCGGCCAGGTCGGCGGTGGTCGCGGAGAGGTCGACCGGCGCGAAGGCGGCCCGCATCCGGCCCGCCTCGATCTGCGAGAAGTCCAGCAGCGTGTTGACCAGACGGCCCATTCGCAGGCCGTTGCGGTGGGCGACGTCCAGCTCGTCGCGCACCGACGGGTCGGCGTCGGACAGCCGGCTGCGCAGTTCCTCCAGCGGCCCCATGATCAGCGTGAGCGGGGTGCGGAACTCGTGGCTGACGTTGGAGAAGAAGGCGGTCTTCGCCTCGTCCAGCTCGGCCAGTTCCTCGGCCCGCCGCTGCTGCGCCCGGTAGCTGCGGGCGCTGCCGATGCCCGCGGCGACGTGACCGGCGACCAGCTCGACGAAGGACCGGTAGGCGTCGTCGAGCGGCCGGTACCGGTTGAGCGCGGCCACCAGGAATCCGTAGGGCTCGCCGCCCTGCCGGGGCAGCGGCACCAGCAGCGCCCCGGTCGGCGGTGCCTCCCAGGCCCCGTGGGGCAGCTCCGCCGCGCCGTCGGCGAGGGCGGTGAGGTCGACCGTCTCGGCGCCCTCGCCCGGTCCGGCGGCGGGCCACGGGGCGGCGTCGCCGGGCGCCAGGGCGAGGGGGGCGACGGGGTGGCCCGGCTCGATGCCGCTGGCGCCGGCCAGGCGGACACGGCGGCCCTGGGTGCCGTCTGCGCCCTCGGGCGTGCCGCCGGCGTCGGGCCCGTCGTCGAAGAGGTAGGTGAGGGTGAACGGCAGGTCCTGCGGATTGCGGCCGAGCTGGCGGGCGGCGAAGTCCAGCATCTGCTGCTCGGTGCGCACCACGCTGGGGTCGGACCCCAGGTCGCGCAGGGTGGCCATGCGCCGCTCGCCGATGACCCGCTCGGTCTCCTCGGTGACCACACAGAGCATGCCGACGATCTCTCCGGCATCGTCCCGCAGCGGGCTGTAGGAGAAGGTGTGATACGTCTCCTCGCGGTAACCGGACCGTTCCAGGAACAGCCGCAGCCCCTGGTCCCAGGTGGCCCGGCCGGTGGACAGGACGGTGCCGATGCGCGGACCGATGGTGTCCCAGATCTCCGCCCACACCTCGCGGGCGGGCCGTCCGAGCGCCCACGGGTACTTCTGCCCCAGCGTGTCGTGCCGGTAGGCGTCGTTGCAGAAGAACGTCAGTTCGGGGCCCCACGCCATCCACATCGAGAACCGGGAGGACAGCAGAATGCTCACCGCCGTGCGCAGGCTCTGCGGCCAGCCGGACGGGGGCCCCAGCGGGGTCTCCGCCCAGTCGACCGCGGCCAGGTGGCGCCCGACCTCCGGATCGGCGGCGAACACGTCCGCCCCGGCCGACGCGGAACCACCGGGGGAGAAGGAGCGTGCCATGAAGGGGCCTTTCGTCTCGACCGAGCACCCGTACACCGGCGACGCGCCCGCCGTCGCGAGTTCACGGGAACCCCACACACATTCCACAGGCTTCGTAGGATAAGCCGAACCCACTGGTCTTTCCGGGCCGGTCGTCCACGACCGGCGTCACCCGCGGCGGGCGCCGCCGGAAGGGCCGCCGGGCCGTCCGTCCGCTCCTGCCGTCCGTCCTCCGTCACATCCGCACCCCCCCACCAGGAGAACCGGTGACCAAGACCGACCCCGTCCTCACCGTCGACCGGCACACGCACCCCTCGGGCGCGGCCGTTCTGCGGGCGACCGGCGAACTCGACCACCACACGGCCGGCGCCCTGCTGGGCGCCCTCGACGAGCTGGACCTCGCCCGCTCCACCGGCCTCGTGATCGATCTCACCGGGCTCTCCTACTGCGACTCCACAGGCATCACCGTGCTCGTCACCGCACACCACCGCGCCGAGCGGGCCGGCCGGCCGCTGGCCCTCTGCGGACTGGGTTCTGACCTGCGACAGATGTTCCACACCGTGGGGCTGGACCAGATCTTCACATTCCACGACGATGTGGACCAGGCTGTGGACGCGCTGCGAAAATGAGCCGTCCGGCCCCGTTTGGGTTCGAAGGAACGGGGCATTGGGGCTGTCTGCACTTCGTTATCCTGCCGGGGGCAGGCGCCTCGGCAGCCTGACAGGACAGACGGGCTCCGGAGAAGGACGGACGAGATGGCCATGACCTCCACGGCCGCCGTTCCCGCGCCGTCGGCCCCGGAAACGGGTCGTCACAGCGGCGTGGTGTTCTCCGACGACCGCGAGTGGGCGGGCCATCTGGTGCCCTTCGTCCGCACGGGGTTCGAGCGCGGCGAGCAGGTGCAGTACTTCGCGGCCACCACGGACCCCGACCGGGTCAGGGGCGCGCTGGCGTCCGCCGGCGTCGACGCGGCGCGGGCGGAGGCCGAGGGCCGCCTGGTGGTCACCACGGCGGAGCGCACCTACCTGTCGGGGCCGCGCTTCGACCCGGACGCCATGATGGGCCTCTGGCACCAGGCCATGGACACCGCGCTCGCGGAGGGACACCGCGGGCTGCGGGCGATCGGAGAGATGGCCTGGGGCGCACAGGACGTGGCGGGGGCGGACCGCCTGCTGGAGTACGAGCTCCGCCTCCACCACGAGGTGTTCGCACCGCTGCCGCTCACGGCGTGGTGCTTCTACGACCGCCGCCGCGTTCCGGCGCACCTGCTGGCCCTGCTGGCCGGGGCGCACCTGCACCACGGCGGACAGCCGGTCGAGCATCCCGTCCTGCGGCTGGAACCGCTGCCCGGCCGCACCGGTCTGAAGCTGTCCGGCTCGGCCGGGTACGACACCCGCCACGCCGTGCGCACCGCCGCCGCCGTGGTGGCCGGTTCCCCGGGCGGAGACGTCGAGCTGGACCTCTCCGGTCTCCGGCATCTGGACGTCGCCTCGCTGTTCATGCTCGTCGAGGCGGCCCGGCGCCGCCGCGACGGACGGCTGCGCCTGCTGCACGCCCCCGCTCCCCTTCGACGGCTACTCGGACTGTTCCCCGAGCTCGGAACCCCTGTGGAGATCGCCGAGCGATGACGACACACAGCCGAACCACCACGTACTTCCGGCAGCCGCCCGGTCGAGGACCCGGCTCCGGGCTCTTCCACCCCGCGCTCTTCTACCGCTCCGAGGCGGAGTACCTCGACGCGGTGGGCCGGTTCGTCCGCGCCGCCGTCCTGGGCCGCGGCGCGCAGGCGCTGGTCGTGGTCCCCGGGCCGCGGCTCGAGCGGCTGCGCGCGCACCTGGCGGACCTGGACGAGCGCGTCACGTGGCTGGACATGACGGAGGCGGGGCGCAACCCGGGCCGCCTGCTGTCCCTGTTCCGCGAGTTCGCGGACCGGCACGAGAGCTCGGAGTCCCGGCCGTCCATCGTGGGCGAGCCGTTGTACGCCGCGCGCGGGCCGTTCGAGACGGTGGAGGCGCTGCGCCACCAGGCCCTGGTCAACCTGGCCTTCGCCGGCCGCCGGGTCAGCGTGCTGTGCCCGTACGACGTGACGCTGCCCGAGCGGGTGCTGGAGGCGGCCCGCCGCATCCACCCGGTGGTGACCGAGGACGGCGTCCAGCGGATCAGCCCCGACTTCGCCGACCCGCTGGACGTCTGCCGGTCCTTCGACACCCCTCTCCCGGACCCGGTCGACCCGCTGGTGGTCGAGTTCGGCGAGCACGAGCTGGCGCTGGCGCGCGGCACCGCGGAGGACTGGGCGTCGCGCTGCGGGCTCTCACCGGCCCGGCGCACCGACTGGCTGCTGGCCATCGGCGAGGCCGCCGGCAACTCGGTGCGGCACGGCGGCGGGCGGGGCACGCTGCGGATGTGGCGCGACGAGAACTCGCTGGTCGCCGAGATCCGCGACGGCGGACAGCTGACCGACCCGCTGGTGGGCCGCCGCCGCCCCGACCCGCGTTCGCCGCACGGCGGACGCGGGGTGTGGATCATGCACCAGCTCTGCGACCTGGTCGAGCTGCGCGCCGGGGCGGACGAGCTGGTGCTCCGCCTCCACATGGCCGTGGAGTGACCCGCGGGGCGAGCTGAGCGGGCCGACCGGCACAGCGACACCAGTTGCGGGCCGACCGGCACGGCGACATGAGGGCGCGCGTCGGCCCGCGGGGTGACCGCGGCCTGAGCGCGGGGCGCCGCGACGTGGGCACGGGCCGCCGGGAGCGAGGGTCACCGTGACCTGAGCGCGGGGCGCCGCCCGGACGTCCGGCGCGGGCCGGTCACTCCTCGAAGAGCGGCTCCTGCACGCCCTCCTCCTGCTGCTTCCTGACCCGGCGGTTGCGGCTGCCCACCACGCACGCCGTCGCCGCGCCCACCGCGGCGAACACGGCCGGCACCATCCACCCCTTGTTGAGCGCGTGCCCGAGCAGGTGGTCGAGCGAGATCCGGCCGGGGCCGGTCACGGCCAGGCCCGCGGCGGTGAGCCCGAGAGAGGCCGCGTACTCGTAGCCGCCGCTCTGCGCGAAGAAGCCCTGCGGGGCGTGGACCGCCGCCGCTCCCGCCATCGCGCCCGCGGCCGCCGCGCCCGCCGCGGGCGTGGCCAGGCCGAGGGCGAGCAGCAGGCCGCCCCCCGTCTCGGCGGCGCCCGCCATGGTGGCGCTGGTGCGGCCCGGGGCGTAGCCGATGGACTCCATCCACTGCCCGGTGCCCTCGAGGCCGTGGCCGCCGAACCAGCCGAACAGCTTCTGCGCGCCGTGCGCCGCGAGCACGCCGCCGGTGCCTGCCCGGAGCAGCAGCAGACCAAGATCACGCCGGTCGAAACACGTCACGTCGACTCCCTGAACCCGTTAGCGGTGCGGACCGGACCCGGGTCCCCGGCTTTGCGCCGTTCCATCCGCCCACGCGAGTGATCACCGGGGGTCGTGGGGAGGTTACCCAGCCGTCATCTGCATGTCGTGTCCTCAACAACGGGGGGTCGTCCTGTCCCGCTCGAATGCCTTCCGCACCCCGTCACCGTCCTCGTCCCGGAAGGCCACCATGCCCTCGCCCACCGGTCCGCACTCCGCCGAACTCCGTGACGCCGCGCTCCGGCTCGGCCGCCGAAGATTCCTGACCACCACCGCCGCGGCGGCCGCGCTGGCCTTCGCGGTGGGCCTGCCCGGCGCCGGCACCGCCGCCGCGGACGAGCTCGAGCCCGCGCAGCTGTCCGAGGACCCGTTCACGCTGGGCGTGGCCTCCGGCGACCCGCTGCCGGACTCGGTGGCGCTGTGGACCCGGCTGGCTCCCAGGCCCCTGGACCCCGACGGCGGGCTGCCGGACCGGCGGGTCTCCGTGCACTGGGAGCTGGCCCACGACGAACGCTTCACCCGCGTCGTCCGGCGCGGTCACGCCTGGGCGCACCCGGAGTTCGACCACGCCGTCCACGTCGACGTGCGCCACCTGCGGCCCGGCACGGAGTACCACTACCGCTTCCGGGTGGGCGACTGGGTGAGCCCGGCGGGCCGTACCCGCACCGCGCCCGCGTACGGGGCCCGGGTCGACCGGCTGCGGTTCGGCCTGGTGTCCTGCCAGCGCTACGACCAGGGCCACTGGACCGCCTACCGCCACCTGGCCGGCGAGGACCTCGACGCGGTCTTCCACCTCGGCGACTACCTGTACGAGTACGCCGTGGACGCCAAGGGCGGCGCCCGCAACTACACGGACCGGGTGATCCCGGCCCACTTCGCCCACGAGACGGTGACGCTGGAGGACTACCGCCTGCGGTACGCGCTCTACAAGTCCGACCCGGACCTGATCGCCGCCCACCTCGCGCACCCGTTCGTGGTGACCTGGGACGACCACGAGACCGAGAACAACTACGCGGGCGACCACCCGGAGGGCTCGCTCCCGCCGGAGGAGTGGCTGCTGCGCCGCGCCGCGGCCTACCGCGCGTACTGGGAGAACATGCCGCTGCGCGCCGCCCAGCGGCCCGAGGGCCCTGACCTGAAGCTGTACCGGCGGATGCACTGGGGCGGCCTGGCCCAGTTCGACGTCCTGGACACCCGGCAGTACCGCACCGACCAGGCGAACGGGGACGGCTGGAAGACGCCCACCGCCGAGTCGGAGGCGGAGTCGATGACGCTGACCGGGGCGGAGCAGGAGCGGTGGCTCGTCGACGGCTGGCGCCGCTCCTCGGCCGTCTGGAACGTGGTGCCGCAGCAGGTCACCTTCAGCCGCCGCAACCACGCCACCGCGGGGAACACCACGCTGTCGATGGACTCGTGGGACGGCTACCCGGCCTCCCGGCGGCGGGTGCTGGAGGGGTGGAAGGCGTCCGGCCAGGAGAACCTGGTGATCCTCACCGGCGACGTCCACGTGCACTACGGGCTGGACGTCAAGGAGGACTTCGACGACCCCACCTCGCGGACGCTGGGCACCGAGATCGTCACCAGCTCGATCTCCTCGGGCGGCGACGGCTCGGCACGGCCGTCGAACTGGGCGGGGTACCACGCGCGGAACCCGCACCTGAAGTTCTACAACGGGCTGCGGGGCTACGCCACGGTGGAGCTGGGCCGGCGGGAGGCCCGGACGGAGTTCAAGACCGTCGAAAAAATCACCACGCCGGGCGCGCCGCTGACGGTGGCCGCCGCGTTCACCACGGAGGCGGGCAACCCGGGACTCACCCCGGCCTGACGGCGCTCCCGGCTCCGGGGGCGCCGGCTCGTCGCCCGCACCCCCGGAGCCGGTCAGGGCCGGTTCGCGGCCGGTCGGGACCGGGGCCGCCGGCCCGGGGTCACTCGCCCGGGTAGCGGACTCCGACCTGGTCGCGGATCGCGTCGAGGGTGCGCATGACGGCGAGGGTCGACTCCAGCGGGACCAGCGGGGACTCGGTCTCGCCGGCCCGGATCGCGCGCATCACCTCGAGCGCCTCGTGGCGGAAGCTGCTGCGCAGGCCGTCGCCCGCGGTGAGCGCGAACTCCTGCGGCTCGCGGCCCTCGCGGTGCAGGACGAAACGATCCGCCTGGAAGAAGCCGTCGGGCACGTCGATCCGGCCGCGGGTGCCGGTGACGGAGGCGGTGATGCCCGTCGCACCGACGATGGAGCAGTGCACCAGACCGAGAGCACCGCTCTCCCAGCCGAGCACCGCTCCGGTCTGGAGATCGACGCCCTCCGGCGAGAGCACCGACTGGGCGGTGACGCGGTCCGGCTCCCCCAGCAGCATCTGCGCGAAGGCGATCGGGTAGACGCCGAGGTCGAGCAGCGCCCCGCCGCCCTGCTGCGGGTCGCGCAGCCGGTGCGCGACCGGGAACGGGCCGGCCAGGCCGAAGTCGGCCTGCACCGTCCGCACCTCGCCGATCTCGCCCTCCTCCACCAGCTGCCGCATCCGGCGCACCAGCGGGTTGCAGGCGGTCCACATCCCCTCCATCAGGAAGCGCCCGCGGTCCCGCGCCAGCGCGACCAGTTCCTCGGCCTCGCGCAGGTTCAGCGTGAACGGCTTCTCGCACAGCACGCCGCGTCCGGCCTCCAGGCACATCCCGGCGGCCGCCCGGTGGGCGGTGTGCGGGGTGGCGACGTAGACCACGTCGACGTCCTCGTCGGCGGCCAGCGACGCCCAGTCCCCGTAGGCCCTGGGGATGCCGAACCGCTCGGCGAACGCGTCGGCCGACTCCTTGGACCGCGAACCGACCGCCACCAGCTCGGCGTCCGGGATGTCGACGAGGTCACCCGCGAAGGCCGCGGCGATCCCGCCCGTGGCCAGAATTCCCCATCGCACCGTCTCAGCCATCCCGGCCGCTCCTCACCTCGTGACATCAGCCCTGCGCAGAGCATAGATCGGCCGCCGCGCACTCCGGCCCGCCCGGCCCCGACGTCTCACGGACCGGGCACCGGCCGCCCCCGGGCCACCGCCCCGGCGGCCCGGGGGCGGCCACCGGGACCGGGCGGCGGCGGCCGAGGCGGTGCCCGGCGGCTGCGACAATCGGGGGGTGAACATCGTGTCGTCCCCCGCCGAGACCCTCCGGACCGCGCTCGCGGCGCTGCTCGACGGACTCCCGCCCCGGCAGGCCGCCCAGGCCGTGGACCGGCTGATCGCCAACTACCGCGGCCGGACCCCCACCGACGCCCCCATCCTGCGCGACCGCGCGGACGTGGCGGGGTACGCGGCCTACCGGATGCCGGCCACCTTCGAGGCGGTGCGTTCGGCGCTGGAGGCGTTCGCCTCGGCGGTCCCGGGGTGGACGCCCGCCTCGCACGTGGACGTGGGCGGCGGCACCGGCGCGGCCACCTGGGCGGTCACCGCCGCCTGGGACGGGGAGCGGCCCGTGACGGTGCTGGACTGGGCGGAGCCCGCCCTCGCGCTCGGCCGCGAGCTGGCCGCCGCGTACCCGGCCCTGGCCGAGGCGCGCTGGCAGCGCTCGCGCATCGGAGCGGCGCTCCGGATCGAGAGCACCGATCTCGTCACGGTGTCCTACGTCCTCGGTGAGCTCACCGAGCAGGACCGCGCCCATGTCGTCGACGCCGCGGCCGCCGCCGCCCCGTCCGTCGTGGTCGTCGAGCCCGGCACTCCCGACGGCTACGCCCGGGTGATCGCCGCCCGGGACCGCCTGATCGCGGCCGGCTTCCGCGTGGCCGCCCCCTGCCCGCACAGCGCGGCCTGCCCGATCGTGCCCGGCGAGGACTGGTGCCACTTCTCGGTCCGGGTCAGCCGCTCCTCCCTGCACCGCCAGGTGAAGGCCGGCTCGCTGCCCTACGAGGACGAGAAGTTCAGCTACGTCGCCGCCACCCGGCTGCCCGCGGCCGAGGTCTCCCCCGCCCCGTCCCGGGTGGTGCGGCGCCCGCAGATCCGCAAGGGGCAGGTGCTGCTCGACCTGTGCGAGGCCGAGGAGCAGCTGCGCCGCCACACGGTGACCAAACGCCACGGCGACCTCTACAGGGCGGCCCGGGACGCCGACTGGGGGGACTCCTGGCCGCCCGCCGAGCCCGGCAATTACCATGAAATCAGGCAATGACCTCCGATCGGAGCGCCGGGTGCGTTTCCGCAGGCTCGCCCCGGACGGACGTGACGGTGCGACCATGGGGCATGTTGTCCGCACCATCGGCGAGGTGAGGGGATAGATGAGCGCGACGTTCGGCGGCCGTCCCGGCCGGCAGAGCAGGATCTCCCAGTGGCTGCGCGGACGGCGTCCGCAGGAGGCCGCCGGGGCCGAGGACCGTGAGGCCCTGCTCCTCGCCGCCGCGGCCGCGGGGCTGCCGCTCGCGCCGGCCGCGCACCCGGTCGGCTACCGGTGTTCGTGCGAACGGGTCGGCTGTCCCACGCCCGCCCGGCACCCGCTCTCCTTCGCCTGGCAGACGCAGTCCACCACCGATCCCGCGCAGGTCGGGCGGTGGCTGAGCGCCGACCCGGAGGCCAACTTCATCACCGCCACCGGCATGCTCAACGACGTGCTGGACGTCCCGCTCGACGCGGGCCGCGCCGCGCTGGAGCGGCTGCTCGCCGAGGGGATCGACGTCGGCCCGGTCGCGGAGAGCGACGACGGGCGGATGCTCTTCTTCACGCAGACCCGCGGCACGCCCGAGGACGAGGACGAGTGGTGGCCCTGCGAGCTCGACTCGCACCCCGAGACCGACGAGGACCATCCCGGTCTGCGCTGGCACTGCCGCGGCTCGTACGTCCTGGTGCCGCCCGCCCGGCTGCCGGGCGACGACGGCCGGGCCGTGCGGTGGGTACGCGGCCCGGAGCACGCCCTGCCGGAGCCGCTGCTGCTGCTCGAGGCCCTGACCGACGCCATCGAGAAGCACGCCGGCGAGGAGCCGGCCGGCGCGGTCTGGCCCCTCCAGCGCTGACCTGCCGGCCGGCGGGGCGGCCCGCCGCTCCCCCGCGCGCGGCGGCTACTCCCCGCGCGCGGCGGCTACTCCCCGCGCGCCGCGGTGAGCCCCGGCACCCGGCTCAGGAAGACGGCCTGCCCCTTGCGCGGCACCCGCACCGCCTGCTGCGAGACGTACTCCATGGTGAGCGTCTGGCCGACCTCGCCGGTGATCAGCGCCCGCACGTCCTCGTTCTGCACCGGTATCTCCGTGCCCTGGGCGGCCGTGAGCCGCTCGAAGTGCCGGGTCGCGAAGAAGACCAGTGCCCCGCCGTCGGCGGTGCGCAGTCCCAGCGGCGCGTAGTCGCCCTTGGTGAGCGCCTCGTCCTTGAACTGCCGCACCAGCCCGGGCCGCTTCTCGTTGCGCTCCCGCTGCTCGCGCACCACGCTGGTGTGCGGCCCCTGGGCGAAGGTCTCGCCGCCCTCGCCGAGGTAGTCGGCGTACGCCTCGCTCAGCTTCGACGGGGGGAGGGCCAGTTGGTCGCCCGCCGCCGCGGGCACCGCGTGGCCGTCCTCGTCCTTGCGGAAGTCCGGCACGTCGTCGGGGTCGAGGAGCGTCAGGTAGGCCGCCTGCCAGGGCTCCTTCGCGTGCTCCTTGACGAACACCAGCATCCAGCGGGCGTCGCCGCCCTTGTTGCCCCGGGCGTCCGCGAGGAACCAGCGCGGCCAGCCCGCCTTGGCGGGGATGGTGTAGCGCGCGTCGCTCAGTTCAAGCGGCTCGTGGGCCGCGTTGCCGTCGGGGTGGTTGGCGTGGCGCGCCTTCAGCCGCGCGCCGTCTATGGCGCCGAACGCGCCGGTGACCCGGTCCTCGTCGAGGCTCCGGTCGTACGCCTCGTCCGCCGCGTTGTAGGCGTCGGTGAACGTGCGCAGCGCGCCGGCGGCCTCCTTCGGGGTGGCGGCCGGCAGGACCTCCCGCTCCCCGTGCACCACGACGCACCCGCTCAGGGCCAGGGACAGCGCGGCCAGGACGGCCGGCAGGACGCGACGCCCCCTCGTGCTCTTCAACTCGCCTTCTCCTTCCGGCTTACGCAGCCGCACCCTACCCGTGACGGGCGGGGCGCGCGGGCGGTACCGGGGGGATGCTTGAATGCGCGACGTGACTCCTTACGACGTGCTCCGGGTCTTCTGCGACGCCGGGCGCGGCTACGGCAACGAACTCGCCGTGGTCCGCGACGGCTCGAAGATCCCCGGCGAGACCGAACGGCAGGCGATGGCCGCCGAACTCGGCTTCAGCGAGACGGTGTTCGTCGACGACCCGGAGCGCGGTGTGATCGACATCTACACCCCGACGCTGCGGCTGCCGTTCGCCGGCCACCCCTGCGTGGGCACCGCCTGGCTGCTGGACCTGCCCGAGCTGATCACCGCCGCCGGCGAGGTGGGGGTCCGGCTGGACGGCGAGTTCACCTGGATCGAGGCCCGCGCCGAGTGGGCGCCGCCGCGCGTCCTGCGCCAGTACGCCTCCGCCGTCGAGGTGGACTCCCTCGACGTGCCGGAGAAGGGCGAGTGGATCTACGCCTGGGCCTGGGAGGACGAGGCGGCGGGCCGCGTCCGGGCCCGCGCCTTCCCCGGCCGGGACGACGGCATCGACGAGGACGAGGCGACCGGCGCGGCCGCGCTGCTCCTCACCCAGCAGTTGGGACGCGCCCTGAACATCTCCCAGGGCGCCGGCTCGCAGATCCTGACGGCGCCGCAGCCGGGCGGCTGGGTGGAGATCGGCGGCCGCGTCGTTCTGGAGCGCTGACCTGCGTGGACGAGCGACGGATGTGGGAGTCGGTCGAGGACCTGTGGACCTGGATCGACCGGAGCAACGCGCGGCCCCGCGAGCAGGAGGTGCTGCTGGCCGTGCTGAAGCTGTCCGAGGAGGTCGGCGAGACGGCCCAGGCGGTGATCGGCGCGATGGGCCACAACCCGCGCAAGGGCGTCACCCACGACTGGGAGGACGTCCGGGCCGAGCTGTGCGACGTGGCGCTCAGCGCGCTGATCGCGCTGCGGGTCCTCACCCCGGACGCGGGCGAGGAGTTCACCGCCCACGTGGAACGCGTCCGGGAGCGATCGGCCGCCTTCGCGGCCGGGAAGACCGCCCTCGACGCCGGGAAGGCCGCCCTCGACGCGGGGAAGGCCGCCGGGACCGGGAGGGACGGCCCGCCCGAGGCCGGCTGACCTCTCCCGGCCCCGGGCCGGGGGCCTCAGGGCGCGGTGAACACGAGCGCCGCGTTGTGCCCGCCGAAGCCCACCGAGTTGGAGATCACCGACCGCAACGCGACGCGGCGGGGGGCGCCCGCGACCACGTCCAGGTCGATCTCCGGGTCCTGCCGGTCCAGGTTGGCGGTGGGCGGGACGACCTGCTGGTGCAGGGAGAGCACGCTGAAGGCGGCCTCCATCGCGGAACCGCCGGCGATGGCGTGACCGAACACGCCCTTGTTCGCGGTGACCGGCGGCGGGGTGCCGAACACGGCGCGCAGCGCGAGGTGTTCGGCCAGGTCGTTGAGGGTGGTCGAGGTCCCGTGGGCGTTGACGTGGTCGATGTCGGCGGGGCTCAGGCCCGCGTCGGCGATCGCCGCACGCATCGCCCGGGCCGCTCCGGCGCCCTCGGGCTCCGGAGCCACGCAGTGGTGGGCGTCACCGGCGAGCCCTTGTCCGGCGAGGCGGGCGTAGACGCGGGCACGGCGGGCGCGGGCGTGCTCCTCGCGTTCCAGGACCAGCACCCCGGCCCCCTCGGAGAGGACGAAGCCGTCCCGGTCGGCGTCGAACGGCCGGGAGGCGGCCGCCGGGTCGTCGCCGCGGCAGGAGAGGGCGCCCATCCGCCAGAAGGCGGCCGAACCCCAGGCGTTGCGGGCCGACTCGGTGCCGCCGACGACCACGATGTCGCAGGCGCCGGAGTCCAGCAGCAGCTTGGCCATGGCGATGCCGGAGGCGCCGGAGGTGCAGTTGGTGCTGGTGGTGAGGATCGGGCCACGTGCACCGAGGTCGATGGAGACCTCCCCCGCCGCCATCCCCGGCTGGCTGCGCGCCACCAGGCTGGGGGTGATGGCGCCGTACCGGCCCTCCATCAGCTTGGTGTACTCGTCCGTGTGCGCCATGGCGCTGCCGCCGACACCGATGACCACCCCGACCCGCTCGCCGTCCCACTCCTCCGGGTACAGGGCGGCGTCGGCGACGGCCTCCCGGGCGGCGACGACGGCGAACTGGATGAAGCGGTCGGTACGCCAGCGCAGGCCCCGGCCGAGCCGGGCGGCGATCGCCTCGTCCTCGATCCGGCAGGAGAAGTCGACCGGCAGGCCCTCCAGTTCGGGGTCGCGGGCCGCGGTGGGGACGCCGCTGAGCAGGCGTTCCCATGCCTCCTTGACCCCGACGCCGCCCGGGGCGACGATCCCCAGGCCGGTGACCGCGATCGCGGAGCTCACTGGGCGGCCCCCGCCGTCTCGCCCCTCACGTCCGCGGCGGCCTCGGCCGTCCCGGCCGCCCCGGCCGCCCCGGCCGCCCCGGCTGCCCCGGCTGCCGCAGCCGCCTCGGCGATGATCCGGAGGCCGTCGGCCAGGGTGGTGTCGGGACCGAGGCCGGGCAGGCCGGGCGGCAGGCTGACGCCGTCCTCGTCCTCGATGATCGCGAGGATCTCGGCCATGGCCAGCGAGTCGATGTCCAGCTCCCTGAGGGTGGCGTCCGGGCGCAGCGCCTCGGGCGCGATCTCGAAGTGGTCGCGCAGCATGGCCTCGAGCCGTGCGACGAGCGGCAGGTCCGTCAACTGTCTCTCCTCACGAGCGGGTGACGAAGGGCGGCCCGTGCCGTGCGGGGGTGCTGTGGGCCACCGCGGAGGGTGCTCGTCCCCGGCCGGGTCACCGCAGGGCCGCACCGCCCGCCGAACAGGTGGGATTCGGGTCCGGACACGGTGGATCACCCGGCAGCCGCGTCCGACTTCGGCACCGTAGGCGCATCGCACAGGCGGACAATCGGTGACACGCACCCCGCGTCGTCCGGATTCACCAGGGCGGCGGTGCGCCTCGGCGCCACCGGCGACGGATGGCTCCCGGCGTGGCCGGGGCGCGGTGTCGGGAGGTGGTGACGGCGTGGAGACGGTCGGCGGGAAGAGCGGCGGGCCCGAACGGCAGGGGGCCCGGGACCCCCTGCGGCGGCGGGCGCTGATGGTGGTGGCGGGCGCGTTGCTGGCCCTGTTCGGCGCGGGGGCGCTGGCCCCCGCGGCGCTGGCGTCGCTGGACACCGGCGGTGCGGCCGCCACCGGCACCGAGGCCGTGCGGGCGGCGCGGGCGGCGGAACGGCTGGGGGTGGCGGCGCCCGACCTGGTGCTGGTGGTCACCGGGCGCGAGCCGTCGGCCGTCGCGGCGGGCTCGCGGGCGGTGACGGGCGCCCTGGACGGCGATCCGGCGGTGCGGCGGGCCTGGACGGCCACCGCCTCCCCCGCAGATCCGACCCGTTCCCCGGACGGCGGCCTGCGGCTGGTGTCGGTGCGGATGACGGGCGACGGCGTGGACCGCAGGAAGGCCGCCGCCGGGGTGCTGGCCGCGGCGCGGGCGGCCGCGCCCCGGGGGGTGCGGGTGGAGGCGACCGGGCCGGTGTGGGTGGGCCGGGAGCTCAGCCGGGCGTCGGCGGCCGGCCTCGCGCGGGCCGAACTCCTCGCCGCGCCGCTGGTGTTCGCGGTGCTGGTGTTCGCCTACGGCTCGGCCGTCTCGGCACTGCTGCCGGTGGGGGTGGCGGTGCTCACGGTGGCCTGCTCGATCCCGGTGATCGGGCTGCTGGCCCGCTTCCTCGACGTCTCCTCGTTCGCGGTGAACGCGGCCGCCGCCATCGGATTCGGGCTGGCGGTCGACTACACGCTGTTCCTGCTGGCGCGGGTGAAGGAGCACACCGGGCGGAGCGAGGACCTCGAGTCGGCGCTGGCGGCGGCGCGCCGCTCCAGCGGCCGGTCGATCGTGTTCTCGGCGGTGGCGGTGGCCTGCTGCATGGCGTCGGCGCTGGTGGTCCCGGTGCCGCTGCTGCGGGCGCTGGCGCTCGCCGGGGCGACGGCGACGGTGCTGGCGGCGGTGGTCGCGCTGACCGTGCTGCCGTCGTGCCTGCGACTGCTGGGCGGGAGGGTCGACCGGTGCGATCCGCTGCGGCGGTGGCGGCGGGCGCGCACCGGTGACGACAGCCGGTTCTGGCGGCGCGTCTGCCTGGCGGTGACCGCGCGGCCGTGGGCGGCGGGCTCGCTCACGGCGCTGCTGCTGGTGCTGCTGGCGGCTCCGGTCACCCAGGCGCGGTTCGGCCTGTCCGACGAGCGTGCGCTGCCCGCCTCGGCGCAGGTGGCCCGCACCCAGGAGCGGGTGGACGCGGAGCTGGCCTCGCCGCCGGAGCGGATGCTGACCGTGGTGCTCACCGGGGTGGCCCGGCCGGGCGCGACGGCCCCCTACCTGGAGAGGCTGCGGGCTGTCGAGGACGTCACCTGGGTGCGTCCGGTCGCCACCGGGCGGGGCACGCGGGCGGGCGGCGTGGTGCTGGCGGTGGCGCTGGACGCGGCCCCGGACTCGGCGCGGGCCCGGACGGCGCTGGAGGCGGTGCGGGCGGTGCCCGCGCCGGGCGAGGTGGCGGTGGGCGGCCGGACCGCGGAGATCGCCGACACCAACGCGGCGGTGCGCCGGGCGCTGCCGTGGTGTCTGACGTCGCTGGCGGCCGCGCTGACGCTGCTGCTGGGGTACTTCACCCGCAGCTGGATCGCCCCGGTGAAGGCCCTGGCGGTGGCGGTGCTGAGTCTGGGCGCGAGCATCGGCGCGGTGGTCTGGGTGTTCCAGGAGGGGCGGATGCGGTGGCTGGTGGGCGGATTCACGGTCACCGGCACGCTGGACGCCTCGCTGCTGCTGTTCACGCTGTTCGTCGCGCTGGCCCTGTCGGTGGACTACGAGGTGTTCCTGCTGGGCCGCATCCGCGAGGAGTTCGACCGGTGCGGGGACAACCGGCGGTCCGTCATCGACGGCATCGCCCGCACGGCGCGGCTGCTGACCTCGGCGGCGGCCGCGGTGGCGATCTCGACGGCGGCGATGGCCTCGGCGCCGGTGACGACGCTCAAGCTGATCGGCGTGGGCATCGCGCTGGCGGCGGTGGTGGACGCGGTGCTGGTCCGCGGGGTGCTGGTGCCGGCGGTGATGGCGGTCCTGGGGCCGGCCAACTGGTGGAGCCCGTACGGCTCGCCGCGCCGGGCCGAGCCGGCGGAGCCGGAGCGGGAGCCGGCTGCCCCGGTTCAGGCGGCGTCGAGGTAGGCGAGGACTGCCAGGACCCGGCGGTTGTCGTCGTCGGACACCTCCAGGCCGAGCTTGGCGAAGATGTTGGCGGTGTGCTTGGCGACGGCCCGCTCGGTGACCGTCAGGCGGCCGGCGATGGCCGCGTTGGAGCGGCCCTGCGCCATCAGCTCCAGCACCTCCCGCTCACGCGGGGTGAGCCGTGAGACGGGCCGGTCGTCGCCCGCACTGCGCTGGAGCAGCTGGGAGATGACCTGGGGGTCCATGGCGGTGCCGCCGGCCGCGACCCGGCGGACGGCCTCGGTGAACTGCCCGGCGTCCAGCACCCGGTCCTTCAGCAGGTAGCCGACGCCGCCGCTGCCGTCGGCGAGCAGTTCGCGGGCGTAGAGCTGCTCGACGTGCTGGGAGAGCACCAGCACCGGCAGGCCGGGGCGGCGGCGCCGGGCCCGCAGGGCGCACTGCAGCCCCTCGTCGGTGAAGGAGGGCGGGAGCCGGACGTCGACGACGGCGACGTCCGGCTCCAGTTCCTCCAGGGCGCGGTCCAGTCCTGGGCCGTTGTCGACGGCGGCGGCGATCTCGAAGCCGTGCGCCTCCAGCAGCCGGACCAGGCCGTCCCTCAGCAGGAAGAGGTCTTCGGCGAGGACAACGCGCACGGAATCTCCAGGGTCACCACGGTGGGGCCGCCGGTCGGACTGCTGACGGCCAGGACACCGTCGAATGCTCCCAGCCGCCGCTCCACCCCCGCCAGTCCGGTGCCGGCCGCCGGGTCGGCGCCGCCGCGCCCGTCGTCGCTGACGGTCAGGCGCAGCATGCCGTCGCGGTACCCCAGTTCCAGCCAGATCCGGGTCGCCTCGGCGTGCTTGACGACGTTGGTCAGCATCTCGCTGAGCGCGAAGTAGACGGCCGACTCCACGGCGGCCTCCGGCCTGCCGGGAAGGTCGACGTCGGCCTCCACCGGCAGCGGCGTCCGGAGCGCGAGCGCCCGCGCCGCGTCGCCGAGGCCGCGCTCCGCCAGCACCGGCGGGTGGATGCCGCGCACCAGGTCGCGCAGTTCGGCGAGCGCCTCGGCGGACTCGGCGCGTGCCTGGGCGAGCAGCAGCCGTGCCTGCGAGGGGTCCCGGTCGAGGAGGGTCTCGATGGTGCCGAGGCTCATCCCCATGGCGACCAGCCGGGCCTGCGCCCCGTCGTGCAGGTCGCGTTCGATGCGGCGCAGTTCGGCGGCGGAGGTGTCCACGGCGTCGTGCCGGGTGCGGGCGAGTTGCTCCACCCGGCGCTCCAGCGTGGCGCGGCCGGGGGACAGCAGGGTCCGGGTGAGCGTGAAGTGGGCGCGCAGCAGGCGGTCGTTGAAGCGGAACGCGAGGTGCAGCACGAGCAGTCCGAGGAGCCCGGCGCCGATCGCGTCGGCCTGCGAGCTGACCGGGAGGAACAGGTACCAGTAGTCCCCGCCCTCCGCGACGACCCGCCAGTGCCCGAGCGGCAGGGCGATCCCCTGCACGGCGTTGCTCAGCAGGGCCACGGGCAGCATCGCGAGGAGGAAGCCCGCGGTCATGTCCACCGGGAGCCAGAGCAGGTCGCGGCGGACCGCCGGGTCCGTCATCAGGTGCAGGGTGCGGGCCGGACCGGTGGCGGGCAGTCCGGCGGGGCCGGGGCCGTACCCGGCGGGCGGGATGTCGATGCCGTACCAGCGGGCCGCGGCCAGCCTCCGCAGGTCGGCGAACCGGCGGATGACGTCCAGCAGGGGCGGCAGCAGCAGGGTGCCGACGCCGAGAGGGACCAGGGCGGCGGCCAGCAGGGTGAGGAACAGCAGGAGGGAGGAGCCGATGAGGGAGAACGTTCCCAGGGCGAAACCGCGTGCCGCGGCCACGAATGCCTTCTTGGCGGACATGTGTCCAACTCCCCGTCGTCCGGTGCTGTTTCGCCGGGTGTGTTCCCGACGTCCCCGACGCTACGGCCGGTGGGCGGCGGCCGCACGGGGCACCGCCCCCCGTCGGGGGTGGTGCCAGGTACACCCTCTCCTGCCGCGCCCCCTTCCCGCCCCGCTCGGGCACCGCCGGGACGCGGTCGTCGCAGGTGGCGCGGAATCGCCGTCGGCGCGCCGCACTCCGCACGTCGCTCACCGGATCTCCCCAGCCGGACGGGTCTCGTCCGCTCCCGGGCGGGACAACCATGCTTGTCATGGACACCAACCGCCCCCGGCTCTCGCGCCCCCGCGCGAGAGACACCGGATCACGCTTGGCCGCCACCGCCGCGGCCGCCGCCGCGCTGCTGCTGGCCACCGCCCTGCCCGTCACGGCCTCCGCGGCGCCCTCCGCGCCGCAGGCCCCCTCCCCCGGCCGCGAGGCCGCCGCCGTCGCCCGCGCGGAGAAGGCGGTCGCCGCCCGGGCCGCGAGCCTCGGCCTCGGCGCGCGGCAGGAACTCGTCGTCAAGGACGTGGTCGTCGACGCGGACGGCTCCGAACACGTCCGCTTCGACCGCACCTACGCCGATCTCCCCGTGCTGGGCGGCGACTTCGTCGTCCACCTCTCGCCGAAGGGCGCGTTCGAGGGCGCCGACCGGGCGAGCCGCGCGCGGCTGTCCGTGCCGGCCCTCACCCCGGCCGTGTCCGAGTCCAGGGCCCTGGACGTCGCGGAGGACCTCCTGCGGTCCGTGGAGCGGACCGTGGTCGCGCCCGAGGCCGACTCGCGCCTGGTGGTGGACGCCCTGAACGGCCGGACCCCGCGGCTGGCCTGGCACACCGAGGTGACCGCGAAGGACGCGCGGGGCAACCCGGTCGGCCGTGAGGTGCTGGTGGACGCCCGCACCGGCAAGGAGCTGGACTCCTGGGACTCCGTGCACGCCGCGACCGGCACCGGGCGCTCCCTGTACGCGGGCACCGTGCCGCTGGAGACCACCGGCAGCGGGACCTCGTACTCCCTGAAGGACCCGACCCGGGGCAACACCTACACGGGTGACGCGGCGAACAAGACCGACCTGTGCATCCTCACCCTGTGCCTGCGCCGCGCCCCCTCCACGGTCTTCACCGACGCCGACAACGCCTGGGGCACCGGCGCCGCCTCCGACCGCGCCTCCGCCGCCGTGGACGCCCAGTACGGCACGAACATGACCTGGGACTACTTCAAGAACGTGCACGGCCGGCTCGGCATCGCGGGCGACGGCAAGGGCTCGTACAACCGCGTGCACTACGGCAGCAACTACAACAACGCCTTCTGGGACGACAGTTGCTTCTGCATGACCTACGGCGACGGTGACGGCACCACCTTCGGCCCGCTGGTCTCGCTGGACGTGGCGGGCCACGA
Organism: Streptomyces sp. NPDC056600; assembly: GCF_042792855.1. Lineage (NCBI taxonomy): Bacteria > Bacillati > Actinomycetota > Actinomycetes > Kitasatosporales > Streptomycetaceae > Streptomyces > Streptomyces sp. NPDC056600. The sequence continues at coordinate 630 of NZ_JBHTVQ010000033.1, read as the reverse complement.
GATGAGCCACGGCGTGACCTCGGCGACCGCGGACCTCACGTACTCCGGGGAGTCCGGCGGTCTCAACGAGGCCACCTCCGACATCTTCGGCTCGCTGGTCGAGTTCCACGCCGCCAACGCGAGCGACCCGGGCGACTACTACGTCGGCGAGGAGATAGTGAAGCCCGGCTTCGGCGACGCCGCCCTGCGCTTCATGGACCGGCCGGACCGCGACGGCTCCTCCGCCGCCTGCTGGTCCTCCACGACCAAGAACCTGGACGTGCACTACTCGTCCGGCGTCGCCAACCACTTCGCCTACCTGCTCGCCGAGGGCACCGGCACGCAGGACATCGGCGGCCTGGAGCACTCCGGCACCACCTGCGACGGCTCCACCCTCACGGGCATCGGCCGGGGCAAGCTCGGCGCGATCTGGTACCGGGCGCTGACCGTGCACATGACCTCGTCCACCACCTACGCCGGCGCCCGCGCGGCCACCCTCGCGGCGGCCGGCGAGCTCTACGGCGCCGGCTCGGCCGAGCAGAACGCGGTCGCAGCCGCCTGGACCGCCGTCAACGTGCGCTGACGACCGGCTAGGTCCGCGCGCACCGGTTCCCCGTGCCGCCCGGGCGGCACGGGGAACCGGTGCGCGCG
>NZ_JBHTVQ010000032.1:0-84687 GCF_042792855.1 Streptomyces sp. NPDC056600 | reverse complement strand
CCACCGAAGTGGAGCCGGGCCTTCGCGTCGTTTCACGACCGGTCGCGACCGGCCGGGTGACCGGGTCCGATCAGTCCAGGTAGTCGCGCAGGACCTGCGAGCGCGACGGGTGACGCAGCTTCGACATCGTCTTGGACTCGATCTGGCGGATGCGCTCACGCGTCACGCCGTAGACCTTGCCGATCTCGTCGAGCGTCTTCGGCTGACCGTCGGTGAGACCGAAGCGCATGGAGACCACGCCCGCCTCACGCTCGGAGAGGGTGTCCAGGACGGAGTGCAGCTGCTCCTGGAGCAGGGTGAAGCTGACCGCGTCGGCCGGGACGACCGCCTCGGAGTCCTCGATCAGGTCACCGAACTCGCTGTCGCCGTCCTCGCCGAGCGGGGTGTGCAGCGAGATGGGCTCGCGGCCGTACTTCTGGACCTCGATGACCTTCTCCGGGGTCATGTCGAGTTCCTTGGCCAGTTCCTCCGGGGTGGGCTCGCGGCCCAGGTCCTGGAGCATCTGACGCTGGACTCGGGCCAGCTTGTTGATGACCTCGACCATGTGCACCGGGATACGGATGGTGCGGGCCTGGTCGGCCATGGCGCGGGTGATCGCCTGACGGATCCACCAGGTGGCGTACGTGGAGAACTTGTAGCCCTTGGTGTAGTCGAACTTCTCGACGGCGCGGATCAGACCGAGGTTGCCCTCCTGGATCAGGTCCAGGAAGAGCATGCCGCGGCCGGTGTACCGCTTGGCCAGCGAGACCACCAGACGGAGGTTGGCCTCCAGCAGGTGGTTCTTGGCGCGGCGGCCGTCCTCGGCGATGATCTCCAGCTCGCGCTTGAGCTTGGGCGCGATCTTGTCGGAGTTCGCCAGCTTGTCCTCGGCGAACAGACCGGCCTCGATGCGCTTGGCGAGCTCGACCTCCTGCTCGGCGTTGAGCAGCGGGACCTTGCCGATCTGCTTGAGGTAGTCCTTGACCGGGTCCGCAGTGGCGCCGGCGGCGGCGACCTGCTGGGCGGGGGCGTCGTCCTCGTCCTCGTCGGACAGCACGAAACCCGCGCTCTCGGCGCTCTCGGGCTCGTCGGCGGCCTTGCCCGGGGTCTCCTCGATCTCCTCCTCGGCCAGCTCCGGGTCGTCCTTCTTGGACGCCGTCTTCTTGGCCGCGGTCTTCTTCGCCGTGGTCTTCTTGGCCGCCGTCTTCTTGGCGGTGGTGGCCTTCTTGGCCGCGGCCTTCTTGGCGGGCGCGGCGGCCTCCGCCTCCTCGCCCTCCTCGACGGACGCCGCGGGAGCCGCGGCGGCCTTCTTGGTCACCGCGGGCTTGGCGGCGACCGAGCGGGTGGTGGTGCGCTTGGCCGTGCTCTTGGCGGCGACACTCTTGCGGGCGCGCTTGGGCTCCGCCGCGTTCACCATCAACGTCACACCCTCTTCTTCGAGGATCTGGTTGAGGCTGCGGAGAACGTTCTTCCACTGAGTGGCCGGAATCTGGTCGGCTTCGAAAGCGCGACGCACGTCGTCGCCGCCGATCTGCCCCTCAGCCTTCCCACGCTCGATGAGCGCCATGAGAGAGACGGACTCGGCGATCTCCGGCGGGAGCGTACGGGATGTGCTGGCCGACACGAACAACCTCTCGGAACGTTGGAAAACGGCTTCCGGCCCCGTCCGCAAGGACAGGAGCCGACGACCGGCGGCCTGGGGATGAGCCGACGGCGCGGGCTCGGGCCGGGAAGAACAAGCGCCGGTACGGCGTCCGTATTCCTTCCTCGGCTGTCACCTCTTAGGTCATCGCGCTGCTCCGCCGAGCGTTACGCCCAATCTGCGTGGCCCGAGTCACACCGCGAATCGGTGCAATACCGAAGATAGTCGGTCATCACCGGTCACGGAGCGACGGTTTTCCGCAGATGCCGTGATGCAGGACACCCCTCACCCCTGGGACCACGGAGGCGAGGGGAGGAAGAGGGCGGGAAAAGGAGGAGGGAGGGGCCGCCGGAATCACACCCCGGCGGCGCCGCGCCCGTCCCTCAGTGCTCGCGAGGCGCCGGAACCACGCGCTCCATCTCCGGGTGCACGGTCTCCGTGTGCATCGCCTCCGGGTGCACGCTCAGCAACTGCCGCATCGCGGCCTCGGCCGCCGGTCCGTCCCCCGCGGCGAGGGCGTCCACGATCCGGGCGTGGTGCCCGAGGGACGCCTCGTTCGGACGGTCGCATCCGGTGACCGGTCCGCCGGACACCTGGAGGGCGGAGGAGACGATGCCGGACAGGTGCTCCAGCATCCGGTTGCCGGCGACCTGGATCAGCAGGGAGTGGAACTCGGCGTCGGCCCGGGAGAACGTGAGGGCGTCCCCCTGTGCGACCGAGTGGTTCATGATCTCGACCATGTCGGCGAGACGCTGCTGGACGTCCTCACGGCCGTGCCCGGCGGCGAGGCGCGCGGCGAGCGGCTCGATCGTCCAGCGCAGTTCGGTCAACTCCCGGCGCTGGTTGTCGCGCTGGGGGCCGAAGGCGCGCCATTCGATGATGTCGGGGTCGAGCAGGTTCCAGTCGCTGACCGGGCGCACCCGGGTGCCGACGTTGGGCCGGGCGCTGACCAGACCCTTCGCCTCGAGCACGCGGAGTGATTCACGGACGACGGTGCGGGACACCTCGAACCGCTGGCCGATCTCCTCGGGAACGAGCGGGCGGTCCGCGCCCAGGTCTCCGGAAACGATCATCTGTCCGAGCTGCTGGACGAGTTGGCCGTGCAGCCCGCGGCCGCGGCTTCCGGCGGCACGGCGGCCGCCGACCCGGCCGAGCTCCGGCTCCGTCTCCCAGACGGGCGCGCCGACGCGGTCGCCCGCGGGCCCTTCGGCGTAGGGGTAGCGGTCGAGTTCGCCCGGCCCGGCCAGGCCGGAGTCGACGGAGCGGGCGGCGGTCATCATGGTGTGCGCAAGGGTACTCACGTCATCCTTTGTCGGCGTTGGCGCCAACTCCCTTGAGCGCTTTGGTGAAAAGCACACGAAAGGGTGATCGCTCACTCCGCCTCAATTGACGCCTTATCGGAAAGAATTGTGACGTTCCAAGGCGAGTTGGGCGTACGGAGGGCATCGGCCCTGTCGAACGGTCGCCTTCGCGCGCGAAACAGCCGCGGAACGGCCACGGTGCGCAGGGTCGCCCACAGGTACCCGCACAGCAGGGCGGCCAGCGACAACAGCATCGCCGTGCCCAGGGGTTGGCCGATCATCCGCAGCGCCTCGGCGGTCGCCCCGTCACGGACGACGGGCCATCGGGCGAGGAGTTCGCCGGCGGACGGTGACGCTGCGCCACGCCCGGACCCGGGGGTCATGAGTCCGGCGGCCCGGTCGACCAACGGGGCGGCGACGAGCGGGACCGCGAGGACCGCGGCCAGGGCGCCGGTCACGGACCGGAAGAGTCCGGCGGCCAGAACGCCCGCCCACGCGCAGGCGACGACCAGCGCGAGCCAGACCGCCGCCGACGCCTGCCACCGCGGTGGCAGGGTCGCGGACTCCGCACCGAGCAACAGGCGCAGCACCAGCGCGTCGATGCCCACGGCGGCCACCGCCGGTGCCGTCGCCGTCGCCGCCGACACCAGCAGCTTGGCGGCGAGCAGCCCCAGCCGCCGGGGCACGGTGCCACGGTCCACCGCGAGGGCGGGATAACGGAATTCGTGGCCGAAGGACAGGGCGCCCAGCAGTGCCGCGCCGAGCGCGGCGGGAGGAAGGGGCAGTTCGTCGGGCCAGGCGGCCAGCAGCCGGGTCTGCGGGGTGTGCCCGACGCGGGCCAGCAGCAGGGTGAGCGCCGCGGAGGTCAGGACGACGGCGACGCAGGTGCGGGGCCAGACACCGGTGCCGCGGGCACGCCGGAACTCGTAGCGCAGCGGGCGCGTCGGTGAGAAGGAGCGGCGTGGGCGGAGCGGTGGGCGGGGCGCCGGGCCGTGCGGTGGTTGCCGCTCCGGGCCGCCGTCGCCGCCCACGACCGCGGGCGCGACGGGGTCACGGTCCGAACCCGAGGCGGCCGAGCCCACCGCGATCCGCTGTTCCCGCGCCTCCTGGTGGTGGACGAGGGTTCCCCCCACGTCGTCGAGCGCGCCGTCTCCCCGGTAGTGAGCACCGGCGACGCCACAGCCTGCGCGGTCGAGGCCGACGCCCTCATCGCCCTCGGCACCACGACCCTCGGCACCAGGACCGTCGACGCCAGGACCGTCGGCGCCGGAACCGCCTCCGCCGTGGTGAACACGCCCTCCCGGGCCCATGTCAGCGGTCTCCTCGGACAGTTGGTGGATCAGGACCCGGTGCCGGTAGGCGGCCTCGCCGATCTCCGCGCAGTCGCCGCCGTAGACCGACAGGCGGGTGCCGCCCTCCCGGACCACGTCCACCGGCCGGCGGGAGACGCGGGCCTCCTTGACCAGCACGTCCGCGAGGCGCCCGGCGTGCGGGGTGCGTACGGCGACACGGCGGCGCAACCGCGTCCGTGTGAACTCCGCGACGTCCTGGTCGGCGGCCACCCGCCCCCGGTGGAGGGTGATCACGTGGTCGGCGGCCCGGGCGGCCTCCCGGGGGTCCGCGGTGGTGAACAGCACCGCGCCGCCGTCGTCGGCACGGAGGCGCAGGGTGGAGTGGAGCCAGCGGGCGTCGTCGGGAGTGAGCCCCGCGACGGGTTCGTCGAGGAGCAGGGCGTGCGGGTCGGCGACCAGGGCGCAGGCCACGCCCAACCGACGGTCGGCGCCACGGGAGAGGGAGTCGAGCCGGTGGTCGCGCAGCTCCATCAGACCGCCGTCCTCCAGGAGCTCGTCGGCACGGGCGGCCGGTGTCCCGGTGGCCGCGCAGAGCATGCGGAGGTGGCCGCGGAGCGTGCGGGCCGGGTGGCCCGGCACGTCGCCGAGGAGCGCCCCGACCTCGCGCAGCGGGGCCGGTGAGGCGTGCAGGGGGCGGCCGCGGAAGTGGGTGGCGCCGCGCCCCGGCCGCAGTTCCAGCATGAGTTGGAGGACCGTGGTCCTGCCCGACCCCCGCGCGCCCAGCAGTGCGGTGACGCGGCCGGGGAGAACCTCGAAGGACACGTCGTCCACGACGGGCGGGAGTTGCTCACGCGGGGCGCTGGTGAGTCCGATGGCCTTGATCACCCGAAGCAAGATAGCGCGACAGGCTCTATTTCCTTACCATTTGCCCGTTTTGGCCACGTGGTCGCCCCGCTGCCGCCGCCCGGTCCCGGCCACTCCCCCGTCGTCGGGTCAGACCTCGGGGCGCAGCATCGGCGGATTGAGCAGCGTCGCCCCGCCGGCCCGGAACAGCTGGGCGGGCCTGCCTCCCTGCCGGGTGGTGGTGCCTCCGGTGGGGACCAGGAAGCCAGGTGTGCCGGTGACCTTGCGGTGGAAGTTGCGCGGGTCGAGCGCGACACCCCAGACCGCCTCGTAGACACGGCGCAGCTCACCGACGGTGAACTCCGGCGGGCAGAAGGCCGTGGCGAGCGAGGAGTACTCGATCTTCGAGCGGGCGCGTTCCACCCCGTCGGCGAGGATGCCGGCGTGGTCGAAGGCCAGGGGGGCGTCCTGTTCGGGGCCGGAGGGGTGCAGGAGCTCCTCGACGGGGGCCCAACGGGCGTCGCCCGCGTCGCCGCCGGCGCGCGGCGCGGGGAGGTCGGGCGCCAGGGCGAGGTGGGCGACGCTGACCACCCTCATCCGGGGGTCCCGCCCCGGGTCGCCGTAGGTGGCGAGCTGCTCGAGGTGGGCGCCGTTGTCCTGCGGGGGCTCCGCGGGGACGGCCGGGTCGTGGGCCCGCAGGCCGGTTTCCTCGAGCAGTTCGCGTGCCGCGGCCTGGGTCAGGTCCTCGTCCTCGCGCACGAAGCCGCCGGGGAGGGCCCAGCGCCCCTGGAACGGAGGCTCGCCACGGCGGACCGCCAGCGCGCACAGCGAGTGACGGCGCACGGTCAGCACCACCAGGTCGACGGTGACGGCGAAGGGCGGGAAGGCTGACGGGTCGTAGGGCATGCCGCGATCATAGTCGTCTCACTGACGATAAACACTGCTTCGCCCGCAGACCGAGGGAAGATCCACGGCGGGCACGCACACCGCCCCCGTGAGCCTCCTGCCGCACCGGCGCGGCTCCGCGGGGCCGTACGCCTCTGCCCGACGGGCCCGCCCCGATCCTCACCTGTCGCCGCGCCTCCTTCCGTCGTGGGCGCGCCCACGAAGCCCCGGTCCGCCCAAGGGCCCGCCGCCCTTACCGGGGCGGCTGAGGCGGGGGTCCGCCCGGCCCGGACCGCGCCGGTTGACTCCGGCCCGCAGCCGCGCGGGGACGCGGCAGGACGCCGGGCGCCGCTCGACGCCTCCGACAGCGAGGGCCCCGGTCCCACCTACCGGGCCCGCGTCCCCCTCCCCCGTGATCGCCGTGTCCCCCGTACTTCCCGCTCCATCCGCATGCCCCGCACCCGCGCTCTCCGACGCCGCTGCCCTTCCGTCGACGTCCGGTTCGGCTCCTCGCTCGGGCCTCTCCCCCGGCACCGGAGCGGGCACCCCGACCGCGGCCGTCACGCACCCGGTGCCGACCCCCTCCCAAGCCGCCCTGTCCGGCCCGTAGGACGCCCCCGACGCGCCCTCCAGGCTTCCCGCGGGCGCGGTGCCCTCAAGCCGGCAGGTGCCGTCGGCTCCCCCGGCCGCCACCGGCCCGCCCATGGGCGCCGGGCTCTCGGCGGCGCTTTCACCGGGGACCGCTGCGCCGTCGCTCTTGCCGGTCGGAGGACCGTCCGCCATGGGCCGAGCTCCGGCGGCCCTCACGGCGTTCCTGCGGGCCCGCTCCTCCCGCAGGCACCGCCGGACGGACTCCGGGTCCAGGCCCTCGTCGATGGCCCGGTGCAGCAGGCGGGCGAAGAGGTGGCCGGGATCGGCGGCGAGCGCCATGGCCAGCGCCTCGCGCGCCTCCACGTCGTCGCCGGTGGACCAGGCCACCCAGCCCGCCAGGGTCAGCAGGGGCGCCGCGTGCTCCCCGTAGGAACCCACGCAGCGACGGGAGAGCGCACGCCACAGCCGGAGGGCCGGGGCCGCGTCCTCGCCCTCCATCCACTCCGCGGCCCGGTCCCGAGTGACCCGGTCCTGCAGGCCGTGGACGAGCGTCGCGGCCTCCTCGTGGCTGAGCAGCTGGTCGTCGCGGAGGTCGGAGTCCAGCCCTTCCGCCTCCGGCCGGGCGGCGGAGAACCGGCCGTGCACCTGTTCGGCCAGCTCCATGGTGAGCTCGGCCACCTGGGCACGGCCGTCCATCTCGACCAGGCGCGGCAGCAACGCGGCCGCCGTCCCGTCCAGCGCGGCCTCCTGCGCGGCCACCACCGAGGTGCCCTCCCAGGGACGCAGGCGTACCCGCACCTCCTCCAGCGAGCCCCTGACGCGGAGCCCGGCGAAGGCCGAGGCCGCGGCCAGCACCGAGGTGCCGGGGAGGCCCATGGGTCTGCCCTCCACGGGACAGCAGGCCTCGTCCGAGCAGCAGTAGCTCCAGTAGCGGCCGTCGGAGAGGCACAGCGCCTCGACCACCGGCACGTCCAGTCGCCCGCACTCGGTGCGCATCAGCTGCGCAAGTGGCCGCAGGCGCTCCATGACCTCCCGCCCGGTCTCGCCGGGGCCGGGCTCCTGGCACACGTAGGCGACCATCCCGCTGACGGTGGAACCGCGCCGGGCGCTGCCGGTCACCAGACCCAGCGCCAGCTGACCGGCGGCCGGCCGCCAGTTGCCCGGCTCGGGTGGGATGCCCAGTCGCGCCCTGCCGCCGAAGCGCCCCTGCTTGCCGGAGTCGTGCAGGGCGACCAGCACCATGCTGTCCTCCGGCCGGTGCCCGAGCAGGTAGGGCAGGGCGTCGGCGAGCTCGCCGGTACTGCGCAGGGTGACCTGGGGCAGGAGGGAGTCCGGCGCGGCACCGCCGGGCGTCGCGCCCGTCCCGTCGGTCTCGTTCCGGGACGAACCGGTGATTTCTTCGCGATGTGTCATACGGCGACGATGCGGGCGATCCCGGTGATCCGTAAAGCCGTCACCCGTTCGGCTGTGGACGACCAGCCTGTGGACAAACCGCGCCTGTCGTCGCCGTCCTGTTTGATGGAGCCATGGACCAGCACCACGACACCACGGAACTGCGGACCGAGGCCGACGCCGTCCTCGCCCGGCTCGTCGGCGACGCCACAGGGCGGGCGAGACTGCGCGAGGACCAGTGGCGGGCCGTCGAGGCGCTGGTCGCCCACCGTCGCCGTGCCCTGGTGGTGCAGCGCACCGGCTGGGGCAAGTCGGCGGTGTACTTCGTGGCGACCTCCCTGCTCCGCGCGCGCGGCAGCGGCCCGACGGTGATCGTCTCGCCGCTGCTGGCGCTGATGCGCAACCAGGTGGAAGCGGCGGCCCGCGCCGGGATTCACGCGCGGACCATCAACTCCGCCAACCAGGAGGACTGGGAGACGGTCCAGGCGGAGATCTCCGCCGGCTCGGTGGACGTGCTGCTGGTCAGTCCGGAGCGGCTCAACAACCCGGACTTCCGGGACAACGTCCTGCCCGCACTCGCGGCGACCACCGGCCTGCTGGTGGTGGACGAGGCGCACTGCATCTCCGACTGGGGTCACGACTTCCGCCCCGACTACCGCCGCCTGCGCACGATGCTGCAGGAACTGCCGGCGGGCGTTCCGGTGCTGGCGACCACGGCGACCGCCAACGCCCGGGTGACGGCGGACGTCGCCGAGCAGCTCGGCACCGGGGCGGCCGGGGCGGACTCCGGCGCACTGGTGCTGCGCGGGCCGCTGGACCGGGAGAGCCTGAGCCTGAGCGTCCTCGAACTGCCGGACGCGGCGCACCGTCTGGCCTGGCTGGCCGACCACCTGGACGACCTGCCGGGTTCCGGCATCGTGTACACGCTCACGGTCGCGGCGGCCGAGGAGGTCACGGCCTTCCTGCGCCGCCGCGGGCACACGGTGGCCTCCTACACCGGGAAGACGGAGAACGCGGAGCGGCAGCAGGCGGAGGACGACCTGCTGCACAACAAGGTCAAGGCGCTGATCGCCACCTCCGCGCTCGGCATGGGCTTCGACAAGCCCGACCTCGGCTTCGTCGTCCATCTGGGTTCGCCCTCCTCGCCGATCGCCTACTACCAGCAGGTCGGCCGCGCGGGCCGCGGGGTGGACCACGCGGAGGTGCTGCTGCTGCCGGGCAAGGAGGACGAGGCGATCTGGCGCTACTTCGCCTCGCTCGCCTTCCCGCCCGAGGAGACGGTGCGCCGCACCCTGGACGTGCTGGGCGGCGCGGACCGCCCGCTGTCGCTGCCCGCCCTCGAACCGCTGGTCGAGCTGCGCCGGTCCCGGCTGGAGACGATGCTCAAGGTCCTCGACGTGGACGGCGCGGTACGCCGGGTGAAGGGCGGCTGGATCGCCACCGGCCGGCCGTGGGCCTACGACACGGAGCGGTACGCGTGGGTGGCCCGGCAGCGTGAGGCGGAGCAGGAGGCGATGCGCGCCTACGCCTCCACCGCCGGCTGCCGGATGGAGTTCCTGCGGCGTCAGCTGGACGACGAGGAGGCCGCGCCCTGCGGCCGGTGCGACAACTGCGCCGGAGCGCGCTTCACCCCCGACGCCTCCACCGGAGCCGTGGACGCGGCCCGTTCGGACCTGGGCCGGGCCGGGGTCGAGGTGGAGCCCCGCAAGATGTGGCCCACCGGCATGGCGGCCGTGGGCGTCGACCTGAAGGGGCGCATTCCCGCCTCCGAGCAGGCCGGTGAGGGCCGGGCCCTCGGACGGTTGTCGGACATCGGCTGGGGCAACCGCCTGCGCCCGCTGCTGGCTCCGCAGACCGCCGACGCAGTCGTCCCGGACGACGTGGCCCGCGCGGTCGTGGGGGTGCTGGCGGACTGGGCCAAGGGGCCCGGTGGCTGGGCCCCTGGGGTGGAGCGGGCACAGCCCAGGCCGGTGGGCGTGGTGACGGTGGCCTCCCGGTCCCGCCCCCAACTGGTCGGCTCGCTGGGCGCCCGGATCTCGGAGGTGGGACGGCTGCCGCTGCTGGGCTCGGTGGAGTACACCCAGGACACCCCGCCGCCGCACCGGAGCAACAGCGCGCAGCGGCTCAAGGCCCTGCACGACTCCCTGGTCGTGCCGCCCGCCCTGGCCGCCGCGCTGGAGGGCGCTCCCGGCCCCGTGCTGCTGGTGGACGACTGGACGGAGACGGGCTGGACGCTGGCCGTGGCGGCCCGGCTCCTGCGCCGGGCGGGAGCGCCGGGGGTGCTGCCGCTGGTGCTGGCCGTACAGGCCTGAGGCGGGGCGGCCAGGGCCCTCCGGGCCGCGGCCCGGTCCACTCGCGCGCGGCGACGAACACGCAGCGTGTCGGGGGGAACGCGGAACTCGCGGTTCACCGGAGCGGCAGGCGGAACCGGAGCGTCCTGATTACTCTGTGCGCCGGTTGGCGCGCCTGCGCCGCGGGGATATTCACGACGGAACATCAGAAAGCGGTCAGCGGTCCCAATTGCTCGTTGCCGACGCTCAGTTCGAGGGCAAGAATTGAGATCCGCCCCCGCGTTGACCCGCCGTCGAACGGCCGGGCGCCTCGTGGTGCGCTCCCCCGAATCCGACCCCGCCCGCGCTGTGGGCGTACCTGCCGAAGGGAGGACCGTGACCTTCGGATTCGCCCCGTCCTCCGCGGCAGCCGCGTCGACGTCCGCCGACCCGTCCGCCGCGTCCGCCAGTCGCCTGCTCGAGCCCGCGGAGTGGAGCGCCGCCGAGGTGCCGCTGCTGCGCAGCCCTCGCGAGGTCGTCAACGGCCTGCACTCCAGGCACCTGCCCAAGCCCGACACCGCGGTGGTCGCCGTCCTCGACCCGGACGAACGGCTGCGCGCCAGCGCCTCGTTCGTCCGCCGGCCCGGCACGCCCGCGGACGGCTGGATGTTCCGCAACGCCCTGCTGGCGCAGTTGCGCCGGGTGATCCCCCACGACCTGCGCCGCCGCAGCCCGGTGCGCACGGCGGTGCTGCTGTACTGCCGCGAGGGCGACGGCCGCTGGACCGAGGAGGACGGCGCCTGGATGTGGGGCCTGCGGGACGCCTGCACGCTGCACGGGCTCCGTTGCGGCGCCTACATCACCCTGACCAGGGACGGCTGGCAGGTCCAGGGCGAGGGCCGCGGCGGCCGGCGCCCCCATCTGGAGTCGCCGCCCGAACTGTTCGGCGGCGCGGCCCCCATCCCGCTGCCCCGCACGGGCGGAGCGGCGTCCGAGATCCTGCGGCGCGCGGCGGCCCGCTGAGCGCGGGACCACCACCGGGCGTACGGGACGACCGTCCCTGGTCCGCCCGCGGCGCGGGCGGACCAGGGCTCAGACCCTGGCGCCCAGCGCCGCGTCGACCCGCTGCGGCTCGCCGCAGACGATCAGCAGCGCACCGGCCAGGCGCAGCGCGCCCGGCAGCGCCTCGGCCACCCCGGCGTCGGTGCCGCCGTTGACCGCGACCACGGCGACCGGCCGCGGCGCGAGCCGGTGCAGCGTGGCCGCGCCGGCGTAGAAGACGTCGTCGCCGGCGTCGTGCTGCGCCCAGTAGGCGGCTTCGCCGAAGGACAGCTCGTGGGCGGCCCACGGGTGGGGGTCGCCGGTGGTGATCAGCAGGATCTCGCCCGGAGCGCGACCGGAGTCGAGCAGCAGGTCGACGGCCTCCTCCGCGGCGTCCAGCGCACCGTCCAGCGGGGCGGGGATCAGCTGGATCTGCGGGGTGCCGACGGCCGGGGCCGCCGGTGCGGCCTGCGGTGCGGGCTTGGGGGCCGTGCGCTGTGCGGGCGTGACCGGGCGCGGACCCGGTCGGCCGGGACGCGCGGCGGCCGCGGGGCGCGGGCCGGGGACGGGGCGGGGGGTCGGCACGCTACGGCTGGGGGCCGCAGCGGTGCTGCCCTGGGCGCTCTCGGGAATCTGGGGCTCCTCGGGACTGAGAGGCATGGCTCGATGTCTGTCAAATGTCGGCGCCCCCAGTGGGTCGGGGGCACGTCAGGGGGTGGTACCGCGGGAAGCGAGCTGGTCAGAAGTCGAAGCCCAGCTGGCCCTCGATCTCCGGAACGCTCGCCTCCGCCCAGGTGCGGACCTTCTTCAGGTGCCGCCACCGTGGCAGCGCATCAAGATACGCCCACGACAGCCGGTGGTGAGGAGTGGGTCCCCTTTCCTCCAGCGCGGCACGGTGGACGGGGGACGGATAGCCGGCGTTCGCCGCGAAGGCGAAGTCCTCGTGGGCCGTGCCCAGTTCCGCCATCATCGCGTCCCGCTCCACCTTGGCGATCACCGAGGCGGCGGCGACGGCGACACAGCTCCGGTCACCCTTGATCACCGTGCGCACCTGCCAGGGGGCGCCCAGGTAGTCGTGCTTGCCGTCCAGGATCACCGCGTCCGGCCGGACCGGAAGGGCCTCCAGCGCGCGCACCGCGGCGAGCCGCAGCGCGGCAGTCATGCCCATGTCGTCGATCTCCTCGGGCGAGGAATGCCCCAGCGCGTAGGCGGTGACCCAGTCGCGGAGCTCGACGGAGAGTTCGTTGCGCCGCTTCACCGTGAGCAGCTTGGAGTCGGTGAGGCCTTGGGGCGGACGGCGGAGGCCCGTTATGGCCGCGCAGACCGTGACCGGGCCGGCCCAGGCGCCGCGACCCACCTCGTCGACACCGGCGACGACCTTGGCTCCGGTCGTGGCGCGAAGGGAGCGCTCGACGGTGTGTGTGGGCGGTTCGTAGGGCATGACGCTCTTAGCCTACGCCGCCCCCGGACGGGCAGAACCCCCGGCCTCGTGCCGACCCGGCCGCCACCGTCCCGGTTCGCGTTCGCGCACGTCGCGTGAGACGCGCAGAGTCACGTGGACGGGCGGAGCGTCATTCCCGCCGAGTCACTCCTCAGGACGCTTCACGGCGCAGGAGGGCCACGGTTCGGCGCTCCGGCCGACCCGTCTCCGGTCGGCGCTCTCCGCGACCAACGATCCATCGTGGATCGCACATGCGAACAGTCATACACGCCTCGTCGTGGCCGCACGGGCCCACCCCGCGCGTGCCCCCGGACCGGCTCCGCACAAGGGCGAGGACCGGCCCGCGTTCACCGCGAGGCCGGTCCCGGAGCAGAACCCCGTCGGGCGCCGCGGGGAGCCGGAGCCCCGCGCGGCGCCGACGGCCTACTCGTAGAGGTCGTCCTCCCAGCGGGAGCCGAGGTCGCACGACTGGAGGTCCCGGTCGGCCGGCCGGTCGGCAAGGATCCGGCGGGCCTCCCGCTCGCTCCAGCTGGTGGCGTACCAGGGCGTGGCCTCCTCCAGCTCGTCGGCGTACTCGGCGAGCAGGCAACTGCGCAGGGGCTCCTCGAGACGATCGAGGGCCGGCACCGCGTCGACGGACAGGTCCTCCAGGTACTCCCGGTCGATCTTCCCGTTCGCCGTGTACCGGGTGACGTTGTGCTCGGCGATCAGCGCGTCGGGGGACATCAGGCCGAACGCCAGCACGCCCGCGGCGGCCGAGACGGCGACGGCGCGCGGCAGCCACCGGGCACCCCAGACACCCGCCGCCATGACCAGGACGATCACCAGACCCAGCCAGAACTCCATGGCGAGCACGGAGATCCTCAGCCGGGTCAGGCCGTAGGCGTCGACGTACATGTCCATGCGCCGTACGGCGGAGGCCACGACGACCAGGGCGAGCGCGCAGAGCACCCCGAGGACACCGCGCACCAGCACGCGGTCGCGCGGCCCCGACCGGGGCGCCGTGCGGGCGGCGACGATCACCACGACCAGGAACAGCAGGGTGACGATCAGCAGCTGCCAGAAGCCCTGGCGCGCGTACTCGGAGTAGGTCAGACCGGTCTTGTCCAGCACCGCGTCGTAGCCGCCGAACAGCACCGCCAGCTGCACCGCGTTGAACGCCGCGAACAGCACGGTCAGCACGATCAGCGGCAACGCCCATTCGGTGCGGCCACGGGGCCGTCCGGCGGGAATCCGGGTGCGGTCCCAGGGCACCGGCGCGGCGGCGGTGCGGGCCGCCGCGAGCGCCCCGACGACGCCGAGGGCGAACGTCACCAGCCGCAGTGGGCCGTCGGCGGGCCCCTCCAGGTCGGGCACGAGGTTGCCGAGCAGGTCCGCGAAGGCGGCGTCGGCGCCCGCGAACAGCGCGCCGAAGACGATCAGCAGCAGGACGGCCACGCCGGTCCCGCGCAGCACGGGCCCCAGCTTGCCCGAGGTGCCCGCGGCCCGTTCCTTGAGCCCGCGCGCCGCCCAGGCGAAGCCCGGGACGGTGGCCCCGCACAGTCCGAGCGGGGCGAGCAGCACGGCGGCCCAGGAACGGCCCCCGTTGAGGGCGAGCGCGCCCATGGCGAAGGCTCCGGCCACCGCGAGGAACACCGGCCAGCCGGCGTCGCGCAGCGCGGGCACCACGAGCAGCGCGAGTCCGGCCACGGCCCAGACCACCGTCCAGGGCCGCGGGCCCCGCTTCGCCCGGCGCGCGGCCGCCCAGGCCGCGACGGCGGCGGGGACCGCCGCCAGCAGCAGGTTGACTCCGAGCCCTTCCGCGAGCACCAGGGCGGCGACGAGTCCCGCCGCGAGCGCGGCCCACAGCGTCACCGTGGTCACGGGGGCCGGGGACCCGCCCCTGACCTTGTCGAACCAGCCCGGGACCGGCGGGGGTCCGGCGATCCGCGGTGGGGGCGCCCATGTGCGGTTCGGCGGCGGCCACGCACCGGTGGCGCCGGCCGGGGCCTTGTCCCCACCGGACCCGGACCCGGCCGCGGCCGGGTCCGGGTTCGGGTCCGGGTGAGGCGTCCCCGGGCCGTCACCGCCCTGCGTCACGCCCTCCCGCTTCTCGCCGGACCCGTCCTGAGGCTCCTGAGGTGGTATGTCGGACAACCGGGACCCCTCCCCCACCGCACGGCGGTCGAGGCCCGACGGTCCTGCCGGAACACACGCCGGTGCGGCGCGGGGCGGAACGGGGCCGGTCCCGGTGCGGTGTGTCGTGATGAGCGCCGCGTGATCACCAGGCAGCGGCGGCTCACGCTAGTACCGCCCGTCGGGAGCGGTCCGGAACGGAGGAGTCTGTGGCAACCCTGTGGCATGTCTGTGACACACGGGGCCTCTGAGGCCCCGGG
Source organism: Streptomyces sp. NPDC056600 (assembly GCF_042792855.1). Lineage (NCBI taxonomy): Bacteria > Bacillati > Actinomycetota > Actinomycetes > Kitasatosporales > Streptomycetaceae > Streptomyces > Streptomyces sp. NPDC056600. The sequence continues at coordinate 69,635 of NZ_JBHTVQ010000032.1, read as the reverse complement.
GGGAGACGGCCGCGTCACGGCCGGCGGCCGGGCCACGAGAGGCGTCCGGAGAGCGCACACGCCCGCGAAGGCAGCCCCGCAGGACGGTCAGGGCGCCCGCCGACGGACGCGCCGCCGCGGCAGCCGACCAAGGCACCGCCAGGACGCAAACGTCAGCCGACAGCCGTCACCCGGCAGCCGGCCCGACCTCCTCCCGAGGCCCCGCCGCTTCGGCCCCCGCGCGCGCAGACGCCGCGTGCGCAGACCTCGCGTGCTCGGACCCGGGGTTCGCGGATCCCACCGACCCGGATCCCGCCGCCCCGGACCTCACCGTCTCCGGGACCCACGCGGGCAGCGGCTCGGTGCGCCCGGTCCATTCCGCGGGCGGCGCTCCGGCCGGGCCGGCCGCCGCGACGACGCCTCCCACCACCGCGCAGGTGGTGTCCACGTCCCCACCGGCCCGGGCGGTGGTCCAGAAGGCCTTCCGGAAGTCGTTCCCCGCCCGCGCCGCGGACCAGAGGGTGAACGGAACCGTGTCCTGCGCGGTGCTGCGCCGCCCGCAGCCGACCACCGCGGCCACGGTGGCGGAGTCCTCGTAGTCGAGCAGCGTGCGCACCCGCTCCAGGCCGAGGCCGACCATGCTCCGGGCCGGCAGCAGGGCCAGCACCCCATCGATCAGCTCCTCCGGGCGGTACGCCCCCGCGGACCGTGCGACCAGGGCCGCGGCCGCGGCGACCGCCTGCGCCCCGGCCACCCCCTCGGGGTGACGGTGGGTGGTGACGGCCGACAGGGTGGCCTCACGGACCGCGCGCTCCGGGTCGTCCGCGAACCAGGCGCCGAGCGGGGCGACCCGCATGGCGGCGCCGTTGCCCCAGGACCCCTGGCCCTCGAACAGCGCGGCGGACAGCTCACGCCAGTCACCGCCCTCGCGGACCAGGCGGAGCATCCGGTTGACCGCCGGGCCGTAGCCGCGGTCGAAGTCGTGGTGCCGGGCGAAGGCGGCGGCCAGTTCGTCCTGGTCGACGCCGCCGCGCGCCGCGAGGACGGCCACCACCGAGCAGGCCATCTCGGTGTCGTCGGTCCATCCCCAGGTGCCGGGCGGGAGGTCGCCGCCCCGCAGCAGCGGCCCGTTGGCGGGGACGAAGAACTGGGAGCCGAGGGCGTCGCCCACGGTGAGGCCGGTCAGGGAGGCGAGGGCACGGTCCAGGCGTGCTCCCGGGTGGGAAGAGGGGTCAGTGGTCGGGGTCGTCACGCTGCCATCCTGCCGGTCGCCCCCGCCTCCGGCCAGGGGCTTTCGGCACGGGCTCGCGCCAGCGGTCGAAGGGCCGGTCCAGGGTGTATTTGCCGTTCTCCCCGAGAACGAGCATGCGGGTCTCGCCGTTCCCGGGGTTGGAGAGCGACTCGAACTCGTCGACCGTCCAGTGGAACCAGCGCATGCAGAAGAGCCGCATCGCCAGGCCGTGGGTGACCAGCAGGACGTTCGGCGGGTGGTCGGGGTGCTCGAAGCTGCGGAACAGGCTCTCCAGGAAGCCGCCGACCCGGTCGTAGACGTCGGCGCCGGACTCCCCCTGGGCGAAGCGGTAGAAGAAGTGACCGTAGGCGTCACGGTTCTCCTTCTGACGCGCCACGTCCTCGGGGTCCTGAAGGTTGCCCCAGTCCTGCTCACGCAGCCGGGGCTCCTCGCGGACCCGCACCCGGGCGGGGTCGAGCCCGAGACCCTGGAAGGTCTCGTGGGTCCGGCGGTAGGGCGAGACGTAGACGCTCACCCGTTCCTCGCCGAACACGTCGCGGAGCCGGCGGCCGGTCTCCTCGGCCTGCCTCCAGCCCTGGGCGGTGAGGGGGAGGGCGTGGTCCGGGGTCTGCTCGTAGACGGAGTCGTCGGCGTTGCCGGCGGACTCGCCGTGCCGGACGAGGACGATGCGACGGGGTCGGGGCATACCGGCAACCCTAGATCGGGTGCGGGCGCCCGCGACGGCCTCCCGGCTTCTCAGGGACGTTCCGCCGGAATCACCGTCCACGTGGGCTCCAGATCCACTATGTCGCCGTCGAGGTCCGCCACGTCCGCCTCGAGCTGGGCGCGCAGAGCGAGCCGTTCGATGCGCTCGGTGCGGTACTTGGCCCGTTCGGCGGTCGACTGCCACATGGAGAGGATCATGAACTCTGGCCCCGGAGCCTCGGCGAACAGTCCGCGCACCATGCCGGGGGACCCCGCCATCGCGGGGTTCCACACCTTCTCCTGCATGAGCGCGAAGTGCTCGGCGCGCTCCTCGTGCACCCGACAGTGGGCCACCCGGACCCGGTCGGCCTCGGCGAAGCGCGGCAGGAAGCCGGTCTTCACGTCGAACCGGTGGGTGAAGAGCCGGACCCGGGGGTCGCGGAAGGTCCCGGCCTGGGCGGTGGCCAGCCGGTCGTGGGAGAGCGCCATGAACGAGTCGTAGAGCACCCGGCTCTCCCAGAAGGAGAAGAGGTGCACGACGCCCGGCCGCATCCGGCTCCATCCACCACCCTGCCCATGGAAGCCGGACTCGCCGCGCAGACCCGCCCATTTTCGCTGCCCCTGCTCGAACCCCCGGGGGTCCGTGACCGTGCAGCGAATCCACTTGACCAGCACCGCGCCATCGTACGGCCACGGAGAGCAGCGATGGGGGGCGCGAACTACCGGCGCACTCACCGGTGATGGCTCGCACACGCGTGGCAGGATGGACAACCGGCCTTCCACGCGGTCCGATTGGACCGGACGGGCGGGCAACAAGCCGCCGCGTCACGGGCGTCGGAAGGCCGCACGGACCCAGGCCCAGGGAAGGGGAGACAATGTCCGGCAGCGTTTCCGGCATCGGCAAGGGGATCGCCAAGGTCGAGGTGTCACTGAAGTGGGACCCCAGCCCGATGGGGCAACCGGCGATCGACCTCGACCTGGTGGCGGGGGTCTACCGGCACGCCGACCCGCACGGTACGCCCGCGTACGTGGTGCACTTCGACAGCCGCTCGCCCGACGGCACGATCACTCTGAGCCGGGACAGCCGAGACGGCAAGGGGTTCGGCTGGGACGAGGTGATGACCCTCGAACTCGACCGCCTGGCCGAGGAGTTCGGCCGCGTGGTGGTCGGCGCGGTGATACAGCAGAGCAACGGGGAGCGCGCCTTCTCGCAGGTCCCCCAGGCCCGCTACCGGGTGGCCGAGGGGTACACGGCGCTGGCCGAGGACGACTTCGCGGCGGTCCCCGGCGCCCGTGCGGCCACGCTGGCCGAGTTCGTCCGCGAGGGCGGCCGCTGGCGCTTCCGCCCGGCGGTCCGGGGCTTCGACGACGCGGAGCGTTTCCCGCAGACCATGGGCGCCGCGAGCGACACCTGACCCGTCCCGCACCTCCACGAACCCCGACGAGGGGCCCGGATGCGGGCCCCTCGTCGGGCGTAGCGGCGACGCAGCACCGGGCGTGCCGGCGACGCCGACTGCCGGTGGCACAGCACCCCTACGGCGCCGGCTCACCACCGGCGGGCGACGACCGGTCGCCGGCAGCCAGCGCGTCACGCGGGCTCCGATATCAGTCCTGGCGGTCGAGCAGCGCCAGGCAACCGTCCCGGTGGGCCCGCACACGCCGGACGGGCCCGATCGAGCCCCGGTCCCCGTGCGTCCCGGCAAGCCCCGGGACGCACGCGACGGCGGGAGGAGCGTGGAGCTCCTCCCGCCGTCGGCGTTGTCAGCGGGTCGCGTCACCCGCGCGGGTCACGCGACACCGCCCGCGGTCAGCTGCAGCCGCTGGTCGAGCCGCAGCCCTCGCAGACGTAGCAGGAACCGGCCCGCTGCATCTTGGTGCCGCAGGAGAAGCACAGCGGGGCGTCGGCCTGGATGCCCAGCTGCATCTCGACCAGCTCCGCGTTGGTGTGCGACTCACGCGGCGCCGGCTTGGCGGCCGGGGCCTCGGCCTTCGGCGTCACCACGGGCGCCGACTGGGCGAGGGTCTCGGTGTCCATGTCGTCCTCCTCGAAGATCGGCTCGTAGGAACCGGTCTCCAGGTGGCGCTGACGCTCCTCGGCGGTGTGGATGCCGAGCGCGGACCGCGTCTCGAAGGGCAGGAAGTCCAGCGCCAGGCGGCGGAAGATGTAGTCGACGATCGACTGCGCCATCCGCACGTCCGGGTCGTCCGTCATGCCGGCCGGCTCGAAGCGCATGTTGGTGAACTTCGAGACGTAGGTCTCCAGCGGCACGCCGTACTGCAGGCCCACCGAGACGGCGATGGAGAAGGCGTCCATCATGCCGGCGAGGGTCGAGCCCTGCTTCGACATCTTCAGGAAGACCTCGCCCAGACCGTCGTCCGGGTAGGAGTTGGCGGTCATGTAGCCCTCGGCGCCGCCGACCGTGAAGGAGGTGGTGATCCCGGGCCGTCCCTTCGGCAGGCGCTTGCGCACCGGGCGGTACTCGACGACCTTCTCGACCTTGGCCGGGGCCTCGGCGACCGGCTCGGCCTTCTTCTCCTCCTCCTTCTTCTTGGCGGAGAGGGGCTGGCCGACCTTGCAGTTGTCGCGGTAGATGGCGAGCGCCTTGACGCCCAGCTTCCACGCCTCGAAGTAGATCTCCTCGACCTCCTCGACGGTCGCCGTCTCCGGCATGTTGACCGTCTTGGAGATGGCGCCCGAGATCCACGGCTGGATCGCGGCCATCATGCGGACGTGGCCCATCGGGGAGATGGCGCGCTCGCCCATGGCGCAGTCGAAGACCTCGTAGTGCTCCGGCTTGAGGCTCGGCGCGTCGATCACGTTGCCGTTCTCGGCGATGTGGGCGACGATCGCCTCGATCTGCTCCTCCTGGTAGCCCAGGCGTCGCAGGGCCTGCGGCACGGTGCCGTTGACGATCTGCATCGAGCCGCCGCCGACGAGCTTCTTGAACTTGACCAGGGCCAGGTCCGGCTCGACGCCCGTGGTGTCGCAGCCCATGGCCAGACCGATGGTGCCGGTCGGGGCCAGGACGGACGCCTGGGAGTTGCGGAAGCCGTTCTGCGCACCGAGACGCAGGACGTCCTGCCAGGCCTCGGTCGCGGCAGCCCACACCGGGGAGTCCAGGTCGTCCATGCGGACGGCCACGGCGTTGGCGTCGGAGTGCTGCTTCATCACGCGCTGGTGCGGCTCGGCGTTGCGGGCGTAGCCGTCGTACGGGCCGACGACGGCGGCCAGCTCGGCGGAGCGGCGGTAGGCGGTGCCGGTCATCAGCGAGGTGATGGAGCCGGCGAGGGAGCGGCCGCCGTCCGAGTCGTAGGCGTGACCGGTGGCCATCAGCAGGGCGCCGAGGTTGGCGTAGCCGATGCCCAGCTCGCGGAAGGCGCGGGTGTTCTCACCGATCTTCTCGGTGGGGAAGTCCGCGAAGCAGATCGAGATGTCCATCGCGGTGATGACCAGCTCGACGACCTTCTGGAAGCGCTCGACGTCGAAGGACTGCTTGCCCTTGCCGTCGTCCTTCAGGAACTTCATCAGGTTCAGCGAGGCGAGGTTGCAGGACGTGTTGTCCAGGTGCATGTACTCGCTGCACGGGTTCGAGCCGTTGATCCGGCCGGACTCCGGGCACGTGTGCCAGTGGTTGATGACGTCGTCGTACTGGATGCCGGGGTCGGCGCAGGCCCAGGCGGCCTCGGCCATCTTGCGGAACAGGTCCTTGGCGTCGATCTCCTCGATGACCTCACCGGTCATGCGGGCACGCAGGCCGAACTTCGACCCGGTCTCGACGGCCTTCATGAACTCGTCGTTCACGCGGACCGAGTTGTTGGCGTTCTGGTACTGGACGGACGTGATGTCGTCGCCGCCCAGGTCCATGTCGAAGCCCGCGTCACGCAGGGCGCGGATCTTCTCCTCCTCCTTCACCTTGGTCACGATGAAGTTCTCCACGTCGGGGTGGTCGACGTCGAGGATGACCATCTTGGCCGCGCGGCGGGTGGCGCCGCCGGACTTGATGGTTCCCGCGGAGGCGTCGGCGCCGCGCATGAAGGAGACCGGGCCGGAGGCGTTGCCGCCGGAGGAGAGGAGCTCCTTGGAGGAGCGGATGCGGGACAGGTTCAGGCCCGCGCCCGAACCGCCCTTGAAGATCATGCCCTCTTCCTTGTACCACTCCAGGATCGATTCCATGGAGTCGTCGACGGAGAGGATGAAGCAGGCGGAGACCTGCTGCGGCTGCGGCGTGCCGACGTTGAACCAGACCGGGCTGTTGAAGCTGAAGATCTGGTGCAACAGGGCGTAGGCCAGCTCGTGCTCGAAGATCTCGGCGTCCGCGGGCGAGGCGAAGTACTTGTTGTCCTCGCCCGCCTTGCGGTACGTCTTCACGATCCGGTCGATCAGCTGCCGAAGGCCGGTCTCCCGCTGCGGCGTGCCGACCGCGCCGCGGAAGTACTTGCTGGTGACGATGTTGACCGCGTTCACCGACCAGAAGTCGGGGAACTCGACGCCACGCTGCTCGAAGTTGATCGAGCCGTCGCGCCAGTTGGTCATGACGACGTCACGGCGCTCCCAGACCACCTCGTCGTACGGGTGCACGCCGGGGGTGGTGTGGACACGCTCGATGCGCAGTCCCTGCCGGGCCGCAGCAGCCTTGGAACCCTTGGCCCGGGAACCTCGTGCCGGACCGCTCGCCGTCTCTGTCATGCCGCCTCCCTGTATCGGGCAAAACGCCCTGAAGTGCCCCGTTCTTCCCATGGGGCACGTATCTGTCCTGTAAGCCGTGGGACGCCCTCGCGCCGTCGCCCACGACCGGTCCTTCCTCCACCGCCGTCCGGTCCGGCCCGGGCCGCTGCCCCGGTGCCGGTCCGCCCGCTCAGTCGGCGGCGCTCACGGGCACGGGAGCGTTCACCGGCTCCGCCTGCCCGCGGTCGTCTTCCCGGGCCCGCACGCCCGAAGCGTCGTCACCCGAAGCGTCGTCACCCGAAGCGTCTCCACCCGAAGCGTCCTGCGCCTCCTCGCCGGGGGCGGGACGCCTTGCCTCCCTCAGCTCCACGATCGCGCCCTCGAAGTCCTCCAGGGACTCGAAGGCCCGGTAGACGGACGCGAAGCGCAGGTAGGCCACCAGGTCGAGCTCCTGGAGCGGGCCGAGTATGGCCAGCCCCACGTCGTGCGTGGTGAGCTCGGCGCTGCCGGTGGCGCGCAGCGCCTCCTCGACCCGCTGCCCCAGCTTGGCCAGGGCGTCCTCGGTCACCGGCCTGCCCTGACAGGCCTTGCGGACGCCGTTGATGACCTTGCTGCGGCTGAACGGTTCGGTGACCCCGGAGCGCTTGATCACCATGAGTGAGCACGTCTCGACGGTGGTGAACCGCCGGGTGCACTCGGGACACTGCCGGCGCCTGCGGATCGACGTGCCGTCGTCGGTCGTACGGCTGTCGACGACCCGGCTGTCGGGGTGCCTGCAGAAGGGGCAGTGCATGGTTCTCCAACCCTCCTCGCAAGCAGAAACAACGGCCTCAGGGACCCCGTGGGCCCCTCGAAGCGAGCACCAGCATAGGCGATGGCCCGGGGCCCGCAGACCACCCCCACCACAACTTCTGGGTGGCGCCGGAAATACAACCACTACATGTGGGGCCGCGGTGGGAAATGGCGGAACGCGCACCTCAGACGCGCGTGTCCCGTCCGGCGGGCCGCGCCGGACCCGGGGGCGAGCCGCGCCGGGCCGTGGGAACGGGGCCGGGAGAGCGCCCGCGGAGGCCGTCGGCGACCGGTTGGGGAGGTAGCGTGAGCACCCGGCGGACACGGCGCGCGGCTCCTGGGAGGATGCCGGGCCGGAGAGTGCCATGAGGTCGGCCCGCCGGGATACCGGATGGCAGACTGTGGGTCGTCCGGAGCGGCGCGGACCGGTGTGAAGCGTATACCGATGCCCTCTTTCGCCCCGGGACGGGGTGGTGTGCGGCCTTACACCCGAACACGGACACGTGTCAGAGGGAACGGCATTTTTCACTCGAACGTGTGTTTGGCGCAACCTTTCGAAAGCCTCTACCGTTGTGCAGCAGGGAGACCATCGAGAGGGGCCGACGTGACCACCACCGCAGACAGCGCCACCATCACCGCCCAGGACCGCTCCCAGGGGCGTAGCGAGCCGCAACACGCGGTGAACAACGCCGGGATCAACACCGCGATGAACGAAGCCACGCACCCTGAGGGGCCAAAGCGGTCCCTGCCGGGCCGACCTCCCGGCATCCGGGCGGACAGCTCGGGCCTCACCGACCGCCAGCGGCGCGTCATCGAGGTGATCCGTGACTCGGTGCAGCGCCGGGGGTACCCGCCGTCGATGCGGGAGATCGGGCAGGCCGTCGGCCTCTCCAGCACCTCCTCCGTGGCGCACCAGCTGATGGCGCTCGAGCGCAAGGGATTCCTGCGCCGCGACCCGCACCGGCCGCGCGCTTACGAGGTCCGCGCGTCGGACCAGGCGGCTCCCGTCCAGCCCACCGACACCGCGGGCAAGCCGGCCGCGTCCTACGTGCCCCTGGTGGGCCGTATCGCCGCCGGTGGGCCGATCCTGGCCGAGGAGTCGGTCGAGGACGTGTTCCCGCTCCCCCGCCAGCTGGTGGGCGACGGCGAGCTGTTCGTGCTGAAGGTCGTCGGCGACTCCATGATCGAGGCCGCGATCTGCGACGGCGACTGGGTCACGGTCCGCCGCCAGCCCGTCGCGGAGAACGGCGACATCGTCGCCGCGATGCTCGACGGCGAGGCCACGGTGAAGCGCTTCAAGCGCGAGGACGGCCATGTGTGGCTGCTGCCGCACAACGCCGCCTACGAGCCCATTCCGGGCGACGACGCCACCATCCTGGGCAAGGTGGTCGCGGTCCTGCGCCGCGTCTGAGGCAGGCGGCCGTCGGCCGCGTTCGACCGGGCCCCGGAACCCCTGCGCCGGTTCCCGGGGCCCTGCCGTGTCCGTATGCGGTGCCGGGCCCTTGAGCCGAGCCCTTGAGCAGGGTGCCGGTGGGCAGGCAGGGCCGCCCGGTGGGCACGGGGCAGGCACCCCCCGGGGCAGGCACCCCCCGGCAGGTCGGCTGCGGGTGCAGCGCTGCCCGAGGTGCGCGAGCCGTCGCCTGCACGGCCACCAGGCCACCGCAGAGGTTCCGCAGGGGCCGTGCTTGGCATCAGGCGGTCCCGAAGCCGACGGGGTGCGGCCAGAGGCCGGGGGAACGGCCGAGGGCATGGTCGGCGACAAGGGCGACGGCCGCGGCGGCCGCCGCCCGTCGCCGACCGTTCGCCGCGGGCGGCGGTCCTAGAGCCCTTCCTCCCGCGCCTTCGCGTCGATGGCGGCCAGCGAGCGGCGGACCTGGTTCGGGTCGGTCGTGTACCAGAAGTCCGGCATCCCGGCCTTGAGGAAGCTCCCGTACCGGGCCGTGGCCAGCCGCTGGTCGAGGACGGCGACCACGCCGCGGTCACCGGTGGCCCGGACCAGGCGGCCGGCCCCTTGCGCCATCAGCAGTGCCGCGTGGGTCGCGGCGACCGCCATGAAGCCGTTGCCGCCGCCCTCCTCGACGGCCTTCTGCCGCGCGCTCATCAGCGGGTCGTCGGGCCGGGGGAAGGGGATCTTGTCCATGACCACCAGCTGGCAGCTGGGTCCGGGCACGTCCACGCCCTGCCAGAGGGAGAGCGTGCCGAACAGGCAGGTCCGCGGGTCGGCGGCGAAGTTCTTGATCAGCTCGCCGAGGGTCTCCTCGCCCTGCAGCAGGACGGGGAACTCCGGGATCCGCTCGCGCAGCTCCTCGGCCGCGATCTGCGCGGCCCGCATCGAGGAGAACAGGCCGAGGGTGCGCCCGCCGGCGGCCTGGATCAGCTCGGTGAGCTCGTCCAGCATGTCCGCCCGGTCGCCGTCCCGGGCCGGCCGGGCCAGGTGTTTGGCGACGTACAGGATGCCCTGCTTGGGGTAGTCGAACGGCGATCCGACGTCGACGCCCTTCCACTGCGGAAGGTCGTCGCCCTCGACGCCCTCGCGGCCGAGCCCCAGCGACGCGGCCACGCCGTTGAAGTCCCCGCCCAGCTTGAGCGTGGCGGAGGCCAGCACGACGCTGCGGTCGGCGAACAGCTTCTCCCGCATCAGCCCGGCCACCGACAGCGGCGCCACCCGCAGCGAGGCCCCGAACCGGTCGTGCCGCTCGTACCAGACGACGTCCCACTCGTTGTGGTGGGTGATCCGCTCGGCGACGGCGTGAACGTTCTCGACGGAGGCCAGCGCCTGCTTGCGGACGGCGTCCTCGTCCTGGACGGACTTGTCCCGGGTGTTGCCGAGGGCGGTGATCACCGACCGGCAGGCGTCCCGCAGCGCGGTGAGCGCGTAGGACAGGTTCTCGGGGATCTCCTCCAGGCGGCCCGGCAGCGCCAGCTCCATGACCCGCTCGAAGCCCTCGGAGGCGGTCTGCAGCTGGTCGGCGTACTTCTCGTCGACCAGCTTGGCGGCGCGGCGCACCGCGCGGCCGACCTGGCCGGGCGTGAGCTCGCCGGTGGCGACGCCGGTGACCCGGGAGACCAGCTCGTGCGCCTCGTCGACGATCAGCACCTCGTGCGGGGGGACCACGGGGGCGCCCTCGATGGCGTCGATGGCCAGCAGCGCGTGGTTGGTGACGATCACGTCGGCGAGCTTGGCCCGCTCGCGGGCGGCCTCGGCGAAGCACTCGGCGCCGTAGGCGCACTTGGTGGCGCCCAGGCATTCACGGGAGGACACCGACACCTGCTGCCAGGCCTTGTCGGAGACGCCCGGGGTGAGGTCGTCCCGGTCGCCGTTCTCGGTCTCGTCGGCCCAGTCGCGCAGCCGGAGCAGGTCCTGGCCGAGCTTGCTGGTGGGGGCGGCGGCCTCGAACTGGTCGAAGAGGCCCTCGTCCTCCTCCTGAGGCACGCCCTCGTGCAGCCGGTGCAGGCACAGGTAGTTGGAGCGGCCCTTGAGGATGGCGTACTCGGGACGGCGCCGCAGCAGCGGGTGCAGCGACTCCACCGTGCGAGGCAGGTCGCGCTCGACCAGCTGGCGCTGCAGGGCCAGGGTGGCCGTGGCGACGACCACCCTCCCCCAGGATCTCGACTCCGCTCGATCAGGGGGGACCCCCATCCCGTGCGCGAGGGCGGGCACCAGATAGCCGAGCGACTTTCCGGTACCGGTGCCGGCCTGGACCAGCAGGTGCGTGCCGTCGTCGATGGCCTCCGCGACGGATTCGGCCATGGTCACCTGGCCGGGACGCTCCGTGCCGCCGACGGCCGCTACCGCGGCGTGCAGGAGTTCGGGGAGAGAGGGCTTCGTCATAGCGCCACCAACCCTAGTGCGTCCCTCCGACAACGCCCCGCCCACGGATCAGCAGGGCAGCGCGTTTGCCGGGCAGCGCCAGCTCGGCGGCCCGGCGGAACCCGGCCCTCCGGAAGGCGCCGATCGAGGCATGGTTACGGACGTCGGGCTCGGCGACGACCCGTGGGCAGGCCGGGCGCCGGTCGAACACCAGCCGGACGACGGCATCCAGCAGCAGGGCGCCCAGACCGCGGCCGCGGTCGGCTGCCTCGCCGATCAGCAGGTGCACACCGGTGTCGTGGGGGCGCGCGGGGTAGTGGTCCGCGAGCGGGTCCAGGTCGGCGCGGTAGATCTCCCAGTAGCTCATCGCGCGCCCGTCGAGCAGCCCGAGGCAGGGCAGGCTCCGGCCTCCGCTGCCGCCGACGCCACCGCTACCGCCACCGTTGCCTCCGTCACCGCCGTGCTGGGCGCGCAGGTGCTCCTCGGTCCGCCGGGGTGGCCCGGCGAGCTCCCAGAAGGCCGCCACCGCGGGGTCGTTCATCCACCGGTGCACGAGACCGAGGTGTTCGGCGACACTCACGGGCAGCAGCCGGAACTCCCCGGCACGGGTGGCGACCGGTGCCCAGTCGCCGGCCCGTCCCGGGCGGTGGGACCCGTACCGGAGGGGCGCGGCCTGGACGGCGCGGGCGGGCGCGACGGCGGTCATCCGGCGTACACCGGGTTGGCGAGGGTGACGTACACCGACTGCGTGTCGACCGGGCCGACGAGTTCGTCGAGGCCGTGCAGCCGGGTGAGCAGGTTGGCCTTGCACCGCAGCAGCGGCTCGTCGAGGAGCCGGGCGGGCAGCGGGGAACGGGTGCGGCCGGGCCCGGTGGCCACGTCGGACAGGAAGCGGCGGAACGCGGCGAGCAGCAGGCGCTCGTCGGCGAGCCGCTGCGAGCCGAACGCGCCGATGAGGCCGAGGACGTTGTTGACCCCGAGGTAGTAGGCGAAGCGCTCGTCGGTGACGGCGTCGGCGACGAAGGTGTCGCTGCGGCGGCCGACGCCGGGCAGCAGGGCCTCCAGCTCGGCCCGGCGCGACTCGCGGAAGTAGTACCCCTGGTTGTCCCGGTAGCGGCCGCCGGCCGGCCAGCCGTCCGCGTCCAGGGCGACGAGGGTGTTCTGCTGGTGGGCCTCCAGGGCCACGCCCGCTTCCCCGTCCAGCCACAGCACCGGGCGGACGACGGCGTGCAGGTAGCGCAGGAGCCACTCGGCGCAGACCGCGTCCAGGGGCCGTCCGGTGCGTTCGGAGAGACCGGTGACCAGACCGGCGAGCCGGGAGACCGGGCGGCCGGGCCGCCGCGCGCAGGCCGGGCGGGGGGCGCAGAGCGCGGCGACGCACAGCACGTCGTCGGCCGGCCCGAACGGGTTGTGCCGCAGCACCGCGTCGAGTCCGCGCACCGGGCTGCCGTCCGGCGCGTCCACGGCCAGCCAGGCGGGGTCCCGGACGATGTCGAAGCCGGGGTGCGCGGCGCGCAGCCGGGCGCCGAGGTCACCGCGCAGCAGCCGGTGGACCTCGACGCCCCGGTGGAGTTCCTTGCGGAGGTTCTCCCGGAGCGAGTTGGTGACGCGCAGGCCCAGCGACAGCTTGAGCATGACGGGGGCGCCGGTGCGGTACAGGGTGCGGACGGAGGAGGTGGGGCTCCAGGGCTCGCCCCGGACGCCGAGGTCGGTGAGGAGGCCGGCGTCCAGCAGCGCCGTCACCCGGCCGTCGTCCCGCAGCCGTCGCCACTGCCAGGGGTGCACGGGAAGCAGGGCGTGCCCGGGCGGGGCGTCGGGGGCCGGGCCGTGCAGCCGGGCGACGAGGTCCTGGGCGGGCACGGTCCTGCCGACCTCGGTCCAGGCCGAGTCCGCGGCCAGGGCGCCGGGGGCGACCGCGACCCAGTGCAGGGGGAAGGCCCCGCGGGTCTCCGGGGAGTACCGCACCAGCTCCTCGTCGGTCAGTCCTTCCCGGCTCTTGGGGGCCGGGTGGAAGGGGTGCCCGAGGAGGAGGGCCTGCTCGGCGCCGAGGAAGAGGTCGGGGACGGGAGCCGGACCGAGACCCCGGCCGTGGAAGCGTTCGGTCAGGAACACGGCGGTGCGGCGGGCCGAGTCGATCACCCGGGCCACCGGGCCGGGGCCGTCGCCGGGTGCCGCTCCCGGTCCAACGGGCGCCGTGGCGGTCCCCGCGTACGGAGCCCCCTCGTACGGAGCCCTCGCGTGCGGACCCGTCTCCACGTGGGCCGCCGTCTCCCGCGCCAGCAGCGCGGCCAGCAGCGCCGCGTCCACCGGGGGTGTGGAGGCGGGCGCGGCGGCGGGCCGGGGCGCGCCGAAGCGGTGCAGGCCGGTGGGCGACCAGTACCGGACCGGCACGACCAGCTCGGCGCCGCACGCGGGCAGCGGCACCCGCAGCGGCAGACCGGGCGGCGGCGCGGGCAGGTTCCGCTCCCGCACCCAGCAGCGCAGCAGGTTCTCCACGGTGGCGGCGTCGGCCACGGCCGAGGGATCCGCGCCCTCCAGCGGGTCGGCGACGGCGCCGCCGTCCGAATCGGCGTCGCCGCCGGTGGTCCTGGCGCGGGGCAGGAGGGTCGGCTCGGTGGGCGGGGTGACGTTCAACTGGTCCTCACAGCAGGGGTGGTGCAGAAGTACGGGCGATACGGGCCGAGGGCGGGACGGGCTCGCGGGCGGACCGGGGCGGCGAGCACGGCCCGCAGGCGCCGCCCCGCACGCCACGGCCGGCAGGCGCGGGACGGTGGAAAGGTCCGGACGGCGGGCGGCCGAAGCGCGCCGGTGGTGGCCGCACGCCCGCACCGAACCGCCCGCCGTCGGGCCGCGGACGCGCGGGGCCCGCGCGCGACTTCGGCCGCAGACGTGCCGGACCCGCAGGCGGGCGGGACTCGGCGACCCGCGCACGTCGGCGGGGAGTGCTGCACCCCGTGGGCGTGCGGGACCCGCGCGGTGCCGACCGGGGACGGGCCCGGCCGCGTGGACGGCTCAGGGCCGTGCGGCGTCCGCCGCGGCCCCCACCGCGTCGGCCAGCCGCTCCAGTACGGCGTCCGCCTGTTCGTCGCTGACCGTCAACGGCGGCAGCAGGCGCACCACTTCGGCGTGCGGACCGCCGAGGCCGACGATCAGACCTCGCCGCAGGCACTCCCGGCGCACCGCCGCCGCCTGCCAGGACGCGCCGCACGGAACCCCGGTGACCGGGCCCGCGACTGCGGACGCGTCCGAGTCCGGGTCCGCGTCCGTGAACTCCAGGCCCAGCATCAGCCCGCGCCCGCGGACGCCCGCGACGGACGGAAAACGGGCGACCAGTTCGCGCAGTCGGGCCAGCATGCGCTCCCCCACCACCGCGGCCCGCTCGGCCAGCCGGTGCTCGCGGACGTGGGCGAGGGTCGCCGCGCCCGCCGCCATGGCGAGCTGGTTGCCGCGCGCCGCGTCGGCCGACGCGGCCCGGACCGCCGAGGCGGCCGCACGGCCCTCGGCGGCGGGAGCGGCGGCCTCCAGGTCCTCGCGGTGCACCACCACCGCCAGCGGCAGGCTGCCGCCGATCGCCTTGGCCAGCACCATCACGTCCGGGACCACCTCGCTGTGCTCCACGGCCCAGAACGCGCCGGTCCGCCCTACCCCGGTCACCGTCTCGTCGACGATCAGCGGCACCCCGAGCGCCCGCGTCGCCTCCCGCACAGCGCGCAGCCGTCCGTCGTCCAGAGGCTCGGCGACCACTGCGGCGGGCCGCGGAGCTCCCGCGGCGCACCCTTCGAGCAGCGCCTCCACGCTCGCGTGCCCCTCCCCCGGCCGGTCGGCGGGCACCGGGGGCCCGGCGGCCCCGGTGGCGTCCTGGACCAGGCGGGAGGCCACGGCCAGGGCGTCCGCGGCGGCGGGCCCGCAGAAGCGGACCCGCGCGCCCCGCGCCTGCCCGGGCGGCAGCGTGGCGAGCAGTTCGGCGACGAAGCGCTCCTCGACCGGTGTGCTCAGGTCCAGCACGCCGATGGGCGCGCCCGAGTCCAGCACCTCCCGCACCGCCGCCAGCACCACCGGGTGGTTGTGCCCCAGCGCCAGCGCCCCGTCCCCCGACAGACAGTCCAGGTAGCGGCGGCCGTCGGCGCCCTCGACGGTCATGCCCCGGGCGCGCACCGGCACGATCGGCAGGGCGCGCGCGTACGTCCGCGCCGACGCCTCCCGCAGCGGCTGCCTGCGCACGGATTCGGTCAAGGCCACCCTCTGGTCCTCCCGCCGCCCCACGTCGTCGGGGCCTGGCATGGACAGCCGTCCCCTCACCGCTACAACGGCCGGCGCTTCGCGGGGGACACGGGTGAAACCCGAGTTCCGGGAAAGCCGCAGGGTGAGCCGACTCCCCCTCGTGACGGAACCGTTGCCGATCCGTCGGCAGTCGCCCACAGCCACCGCCTAGGGTGGCGGTGGCTGATCGGGCACCGTGGGTGACCGGTCCCGTCACGTCCAAGCGCACTCACGCCAGGGGGAGTTCTGCAATGCGACCCATACGCCCGCCCTTTCCGCACGGCCGGGGAACGACCGGGGGAGGGTCCTCGCGTACCCGCCGTGGCGGCTTCCGCCCTCTCGCGGCCGTCGTCCTCGCCTCCGCCCTGGCGCTGACCGCGGGCGCCTGCGGTCCGGAGGACGTCACCGCCGCCGACAGGCCGAAGGTCTCCGTGCCGGACGTCGGCGACGGAAAGATCAAGATCCCCCAGGAGCTGACCGACAAGCTCAAGGAGCACGGGATCGACCTCGACGAGTGGCGGGGCGGCGCCTGGAAGAACTGGGACCGGGACGACTGGCTGCGCGAGGCCGACCAGTTCATCAACCCGATCATCCAGGACCTCTGGGACTCCGACCGCATGCGGGAGGCCGAGGACCCGGCGAACACGGTCGACGAGAACGACCTCTCCGGCGACCAGGGCGTGACCGACCCGACGCCCGAGGTGGTGGAGGCCGCCGCGGTGGCGCCGCCGTACAGCAGGTCCGCACCCGCCGCGGGCAAGCTCTTCTTCGACGGACCGCAGGGCACCATGGTCTGCTCGGCGACGGTGGTGAAGGACCTGGCCAACCCGGGGAAGTCGAACCTGGTGTGGACGGCGGGCCACTGCGTGCACGCCGGTGAGAAGGGCGGCTGGTACCGCAACATCGCCTTCGTCCCCGCCTACAACGACAAGGGCCTCAGCGGCCGGAAGCTGGCCGACGCCGCGCCCGAGCAGCTCGCCCCGCACGGCCTGTGGTGGGCGCAGGTCGCGATGACCTCGGACCAGTGGATCGCGCAGGGCGGCCAGACCGGCGGCAACGGAGCGCCGTTCGACTACGCGGTGCTGAAGGTGACGCCGGAGAACGGCGGCGGCAAGTCGCTGGAGGAGACGGTGGGCACGGCGCTGCCCGTCGAGTTCGACGCCCCGGCCGTGCCGGACGTCGACAGCATCACCGCCACCGGCTACCCGGCCGCCGCCCCGTACGACGGTGAGCGGATGTTCCGGTGCCAGGACGAGCCGGGCCGCCTGTCGGTGGTGGCCAGCGACCCGACCATGTACCGGATCGGCTGCTCGATGACGGCCGGTTCCTCCGGCGGCGGCTGGGTCGCCAAGGGCTCGGACGGCAAGCAGGCGCTGGTCTCCAACACGTCCATCGGCCCGATCTCGGCGGGCTGGCTGGCCGGTCCGCGCCTCGACGCCCAGGCCGAGAAGCTCTACAAGACGGTCAGCGCCGAGTAACGGGCTCCGGCCCCGAGCAGGGCGAGACCCCAGCTCCGTACCTCCGTACGGGGCTGGCGCCTCGCCCGAGCAGCACGAGGGCCCGCCTTCCCGGTTCCGGGAAGGCGGGCCCTCGTGTGTACGCGGCCCTACGGGCTCGGTGACCCGGAAGGGGTCACGCCCGAAAGGTCAGGCGGCGGCCGGCGTGAACGGAGCGAGGTCCGACGCCAGCTCCTCGTGCACCCGCACCTTGAGCAGGGTGCCCTCCGCGGTGTGCTCCTCGGAGATCACCTCGCCCTCGGCGTGCGCCCGCGCCACCAGCTTGCCGTGGGTGTACGGGACGAGCGCCTCGACCTCGACGGCCGGGCGGGGCAGCTCGGCGTCGATCAGCTCCAGCAGTTCGTCGATGCCCAGCCCGGTACGGGCCGACACCGCGATGGAACGCTTCTCGACCCGCATCAGCCGCTGCAGCTCCAGCGGGTCCGCGGCGTCCGCCTTGTTGATCACGACGATCTCCGGCACGCCGGTGGCGCCGACGTCGCGGATCACCTCGCGGACCGCGGCCAGCTGCTCCTCCGGGTTCGGGTGCGAGCCGTCCACCACGTGCAGGATCAGGTCGGACTCGCCGACCTCCTCCATGGTGGAGCGGAACGCCTCGACCAGGTGGTGCGGCAGGTGGCGCACGAAGCCGACGGTGTCGGTCAGGGTGTACACCCGCCCGCCGGGCGTCTCGGCCCGGCGCACGGTCGGGTCCAGGGTCGCGAACAGCGCGTTCTCGACCAGGACGCCCGCGCCGGTGAGGCGGTTGAGCAGGGACGACTTGCCGGCGTTGGTGTATCCGGCGATGGCGACCGAGGGCACCTTGTTACGGCGCCGTTCCTGACGCTTCACGTCACGGCCGGTCTTCATCTCCGCGATCTCCCGGCGCATCTTCGCCATCTTCTCGCGGATCCGGCGCCGGTCCGTCTCGATCTTGGTCTCACCGGGACCACGGGTGGCGAGGCCGCCGCCCTTGCCGCCGCCCATCTGACGGGACAGGGACTGACCCCAGCCGCGCAGTCGCGGGAGCATGTACTGCATCTGCGCCAGCGCGACCTGCGCCTTGCCCTCTCGGGACTTGGCGTGCTGGGCGAAGATGTCGAGGATCAGCGCGGTCCGGTCGATGACCTTGACCTTGACGACGTCCTCGAGGTGGATCAGCTGGCCGGGACTCAGCTCACCGTCGCAGATGACGGTGTCCGCGCCCGACTCGATCACGATGTCGCGCAGCTCGTTGGCCTTGCCGGAGCCGATGTAGGTGGCCGCGTCGGGCTTGTCACGCCGCTGGACCAGGCCGTCGAGCACCAGCGCGCCCGCCGTCTCGGCGAGGGCGGCGAGCTCGGCCAGCGAGTTCTCCGCGTCCCGCGCCGTACCGGAGGTCCACACCCCGACGAGCACGACCCGCTCCAGGCGGAGCTGCCGATACTCGACCTCGGTGACGTCCTCGAGTTCGGTGGAGAGGCCCGCGACGCGGCGCAGGGCCGCCCGCTCGGAGCGGTCGTACTGCTCGCCGTCCCGCTCGCCGTCGATCTCATGGCTCCAGGCGACGTCCTCTTCCATCAGGGCATCGGCCCGAAGGGCGTGCGCGGCGCGCTGAGAGTCCTGGGAAGTGGATGAAGAGGAGGTCATTGGGTCCTTACGTCGAAGGGGGTGATGGCGGGCCGTGCGGTCCGTCACTGGTCACAACGTCCGGGTGCCCCGGGAGATTCCCGGGCAACCCGCCCGTGCCCCACGATGGTCCCACGGCGCCGCCGCCCCGTCACCGGGTTATGTGCCGCCGCGACGACGGTGCACCCGCGCGGCGGTCACCCGCGTGCGGGTACGGGCCCGGGTGCGCCTGCTCGCGCCCTACGTGCCCGAGCCCCACGTGACCGAACCTCACGGTCCGCCGCCCCGACCCGTCACTGCGTGTGGCCGTGCTCCGTGTGCCGGCGCCCCATATGGCCGTGCCCCATGGTCGCGTGCCCCATATGGCCGTGCCCCACGTGCCCGTGGCCCAGGCCCGGGGCGGGGATCACCGTGCGGCCCTGGGCCGGCTTGCCCTCGGCCGTGGGGGCCTCCGCCTTCCAGTCCGGGTGCCCCGGCATCGGCGGGGTCCGGGTGTCCTGGAGCCAGGCACGGAAGAAGCCGTCCAGGTCGCGGCCGGCGACCTCGGAGGCGAGCCGCACGAAGTCCGCGGTGGTCGCGGTGGCGTCCTGATGGCGGTGCACCCAGGCCCGTTCGACCTGCTCGAAGGCGTGGCGTCCGATCTCCTGCCGCAGGGCGTAGAGCACGAGCGCGGCCCCGTCGTAGATCACCGGCCGGAAGATGCCGATCTTCTGCCCGTCCCTGGGCTCCTTGGGGGCGGCCGGCGGTCCCCCGGCGGCACGCCACTTGTCGGAGGAGGCGTACGCGGCCTTCATCCGCTCCTCCAGCGTGCGGTGCCCGGTCTCCTCGCCGTACAGCGCCTCGTACCAGGTGGCGTGTCCCTCGTTGAGCCAGACGTCGGACCAGGTGGCAGGGGTGACGCTGTCGCCGAACCACTGGTGGGCGAGCTCGTGCACCATGATCGATTCGACCAGCCAGGCGGGGATCGCGGGCTCGGTGAAGAGGAAGCGCTCGAAGAGGGAGAGCGTCTGGGTCTCGAGCTCGAACCCGGTGGCGGTGTCGGCGATCAGCACCCCGTACGTCTCGAACGGGTAGGGGCCGACCTTGTTCTCCATCCACGCGATCTGGCCGGGTGTCTTCGCCAGCCACGGCTCCAGCTTCGCGCGGTCGGCGGCGGGGACGACGTCCCGCAGCGGCAGCCCGTGCGGCCCCTTGCGGCCGACCACGGCGGAGCGGCCCACCGCGACCTGGACCAGTTCGGTGGCCATCGGGTGCTTGCTCCGGTAGGTCCAGGTGCGGCTCCCGGCGGCCCGGCCGGCGTTCTGCGGGCGCTTGTCCGGCAGGCCGTTCGCCACGGCCGTCAGCGCGGCGGGGGCGGTGACGTGGATCGTGTAGAGCGCCTTGTCGGAGGGGTGGTCGTTGCAGGGGAAGACCAGGTGGGCGGCGTCGGCCTGGTTGGCCATGGCGAGGCCGTCCTTGGTCACCACCCAGCCGTGCTGCTGGTCCTTCGGCGGCCGTGGGTCGCTGGTGTGCCGGACGACGATGCGGGTGGTGTCGCCGGGCTCCGGCATCCGGCGGGGCGTGATCACCAGATCCTCGCCGGCGGCGGCGAACGCGGCCTTCGCGCCGTCCACCGTGACCGAGGAGACCTTGCCGTGCGCGAAGTCGAGGTTGATCCGCTCCAGACGATGGGTGACCTCGGCCTCGATGGTGGTGACCGCCTTCATCGGCCGGGTGTTGGAGCCCGGGTAGGCGAAGCGCAGGTCGTAGGAGCGGACGTCGTATCCCGGGTTGCCCAGCTGGGGGAAGAGCCGGTCGCCGACGCCGAGGGGCTCGGCGGGGGTGGGGTCGGGTGCGGCGGCCGCCACCAGGCAGACGGAGACGGCCGAGGCGAGCAGGGCGGCGCGGGCGGCGCGGCGGGGGCGGTGCGTGAGCATCCCCCACGGCTACCAGGACCGGCACCCGCCGTGGGCGCGACTCGCGTCCTTCCCACCCGAACGGGTACCGGCCGCGTCACGCACGTAGGACGGGCTGTCCGGTGTGGTCGTTGTGCCAGATCGCCGCGGTCAGCGCGAGGACGCGCTGCATGACGCGGGCGACGACTGCGCGCAGCCAATGTGGAATCAATCTCCTAACATCCCCTGGCATGCCGATTTTCGTGCACTTGACCTCAGCGGCGAACGCTCCGCGCATCCGACGGTCCGGGATCCGGGCGGCCAGCCACGGACAGGGCAGCGCACGCGGGGTCTACTGCTTCCCCGTGCTGCCGTCGTACACCCTCACCCACCAATGGCTGCGCGAGCTGGCCCGTTTCGGCAGCCGGGGCGGGATTGCGGCCGTCCACATACGGCTGGACGACACCCAGCAGGTGCTGGTCGGACGCTATACCGACCGGGCGCGGGACGCCCAGGCCACCGTTTCTGCGTCAGAGGCGGTGCGGCGGATCGCGGCACTGGAGGATCCGCGCGGGTGGGAGGTGTTCGTACCCCGGGCGATCCGGCCGTGTGAAGTGCACCGGGTCCGCGCTGCGCCGCAGGTGGTGGGCTGGCGGTACCAGCCGGACGCGCACGGTGTGCGCCCCTGCACCTGTTTCGGGTGCCGGGTGCGCGGCGGGTACGGAGTGCGACGCCTGCGTGAGCGGTTGCCGCATCCGCTGGATGGTCCGCCGCCACCCGCCAGGGTGCTGCTCGCCAGGGTCGCCGCAGCCGGTGACCCAGGGGACCCAGCCGCGCTGCGGGAGGCACTACATGGGTTCGGAATGCGCCGGCGGGGCCCGCTCGCCCAGTTGGGCCGCCTCGCCACCCACCCCGACCCCGGGGTGCGGGAGGAACTGGTGTGGGCGGTCGCCCGCTGGTCCACCCCTGGGGTCACCGCACTGCTGGACGGCCTCGCCGACGACCCGCACCCGGATGTCCGGGAGGCAGTGGAAGCGGTCCGCGCCTCACAGTGACCACCGACCGCCTGAAATCAATCATCTGGCGCCCCGCCAAGCACGAGGGCGGGCCTTCCGCACCGCACGAGTCTTCGGCACCCCGTCACGCACGCACCGCGAGCACTTTCCGTCACGCACGCGCCGCGCAACACTCCGTCACACGCCGGCGGCGCAGGACCTCCGGGTCCTCGGGAGGCCGGGCTGCGGGCTCACTGCGCGGCGGAGGCCGCGCGGCTGACGTCGAAGACGCCGGGCACGTCCCGCATGGCCCGCATCAGGGCGGACAGGTGGCCCGCGTCGGGCAGGTGCAGCGTGTAGGTGTGGCGGACCCGCTGCCGGACCGGCGGCTCCACGGTGGCGGAGACGATGTCCACGCCCTCGGCGGCGATCGCCTCGGTGAGGTCGGCCAGCAGGTGGGGCCGGCCGAAGGACTCGGCGACCAGGGTGACCCGGCAGGCGGTGGTCTCGCCCCAGTGGACGGGGACCTGCTCGCGGCCGGTGCCGAGCATCCGCACCGCGGTGGCGCAGTCCACCCGGTGGGCGGCGACCGCGCCGCCGCGCACGGTGAAGCCCACGATGTCGTCGCCCGGCACGGGAGTGCAGCAACCGGCCAGCCGGACGGCGAGGCCCGGCCGGTCACTGAGGACGCCGGTGCCGCGGAAGGACACGTCCGGCTCCACGGAGGGCTCCGGGGTGGGGGGCACCTCGCGGATCGCCTCGTCCGCACGGCCCTCGGCAGGCGTCTCGCCGGCGGGCGCCTCGGCGGCGCGGGCGGCCAGGCGGCGCTGGATGGCGATGCGCGCGGTCGGCGTGTGGGCGTGGTCGAGCCACTCGCGGGAGGGCTCGGATGCCGGGTCCTGGCCCATCAGCAACTGCACCCGGTCGCCGTCGCGCAGCACCGTCCCGAGGGCGGCGAGGCGTCCGTTGACGCGGGCGCCGATACAGGAGTGGGCGTCCTCGCCGTACTGGGCGTAGGCCGCGTCCACGCAGGTCGAGCCCTCGGGCAGCCCCAGGGCGCCGCCGTCGGCGCGGAAGACGGTGATCTCCCGGTCCTGGGCGAGGTCCTGGCGCAGCGTGGACCAGAAGATGTCGGTGTCGGGGGCGGCGGCCTGCCAGGCCAGCAGCCGTGACAGCCAGCCCGGACGCGTCGGGTCCGCCCGCTCGCCGTCCGGACGCTCGGCGTCACTCCGTTCGCGCTCGCCGCCCTCGCCGTGCTCGTCCGAACCGGGGGGCGCCACATGGGGGTTGCCCAGCGCGATGACGCCCGCCTCGGCGAACTGGTGCATCCGGTGCGTGCGGATGAGGACTTCGGCGACCTGGCCGTCCTCCCGGGCCACCGCGGTGTGCAGCGACTGGTAGAGGTTGAACTTGGGGACCGCGATGAAGTCCTTGAACTCCGAGACGACCGGGGTGAAGCAGGTGTGGAGCTCGCCGAGCACGCCGTAGCAGTCGGCGTCCTCGTTCACCAGGACCAGCAGCCGCCCGAAGTCGGTGCCCCTCAACTGCCCGCGCTTGACGGACACCCGGTGCACGGAGACGGCGTGCCGCGGCCGGATGACGACCTCGGCGGGGATGTCGGCCTCACGCAGCACCGCGCGCACCGACTCGGCCATCTCGGCCAACGGGTCCTCCGGCGCGGCCGCGTTGCCGTCGATGAGCTCCCGGGTGCGCTCGTGCTCCTCGGGGCGCAGGACCGCGAAGACCAGGTCCTCCAGCTCCGTCTTGAGCACCTGCACGCCGAGTCGTTCGGCGAGCGGGATGAGCACCTCGTGGGTGACCTTGGCGATGCGCTCCTGCTTCTCGCGCCGCATCACGCCGAGGGTGCGCATGTTGTGCAGCCGGTCGGCGAGTTTGATCGACATCACGCGGACGTCGTTGCCGGTGGCGACGAGCATCTTGCGGAAGGTCTCGGGCTCGGCGGCCGCGCCGTAGTCGACCTTCTCCAGCTTGGTGACGCCGTCGACCAGGTAGGAGACCTCCTCGCCGAACTCGGCGCGCACCTGCTCCAGGGTGACGGCGGTGTCCTCCACCGTGTCGTGCAGCAGCGAGGCGGTCAACGTCGTGGTCTCCGCGCCGAGTTCGGCGAGGATCAGGGTCACCGCGAGGGGGTGCGTGATGTACGGCTCGCCGCTCTTGCGCATCTGGCCGCGGTGCGAGGACTCGGCCAGCACGTAGGCGCGGCGCAGCGGCTCCAGGTCGGCCTCGGGGAAGTGCGCCCGGTGGGCCTCGGCGACGTGGCCGATGGCGTCGGGCAGCCGGTCACGGCCGGTGGGCCCGAGCAGGGCGGCCCGCCCGAGCCGTCTCAGGTCGATTCTGGACCTGGAGCGCCGGCGGGGAGCCGGCGGGCTCTGCGGTACGGGCGTCACGGCCCCTGGGGTGGCGGCGTTCGTGGCCTCCGCGCTCATCGGCACCTCCGGCTGCGTCGACCGGCGGACGGGAAGCCCGAGAGGCGACACGGCCAGGGGTGCGGTGTCGATCCCCCGTCCGGACCGGTGCTTGATGCTATCGAGCCCACCACGTGCCGTTCACCGCCTCTCGCCCAGCGTGAACGGGATCACCCGTTCGAGGGAAGGAGACCGCCTCTGCGGCGTGGTGGCGCCCTGTGCGGGCCGCGAGTGCCCTCACCGCCTCCACGTGTCCCCTTCCGCCCGGTTTCATGCGTTCCGGACCTCCGGGGTCTTCGCGGCGGTGGCCCGCTCGAGCCACTCGGGGTCGATCTGCCCCTCGGCGACGATCTCCGCGGGGCCGGTCATCTCGATCTCGCCGTCCGGATGCTCGGTGATCACCAGGCGGCCGCCGGGCAGGTCCACCGTGTACGTGACGGGGGTGCCGGTGACGGCCGGGTCCGCGCCGTCCCGCCGGGCCGTCGCGACGGCGACGGCGCAGGCGCCGGTCCCGCAGGAGCGGGTCTCGCCGGAGCCGCGCTCGTGCACCCGCATCGCGACGTGACGCGGCCCGCGGTCGACGACGAACTCGACGTTGACGCCGTCGGGATAGGCGGAGGCCGGGGCGAACGGCGGCGCGGAGAACAGGCTCCCGGCGTGCGCGAGGTCCTCCACGAAGGCGACCGCGTGCGGGTTGCCCATGTTGACGTTCCGGGCGGGCCAGCTGCGGCCGTCGACCGAGACCGTCACCTCGCCCTCGGGGAGCACCGCGCGGCCCATGCGCACGGTGACGTCGCCGTCCTTGGCCAGGTGCACGGTCTTCACCCCGCCGCGGGTGGCCACGGCCAGCTCGCCCGCGGTGACGTGCCCCGCGTGCTGGAGGTAGCGGGCGAAGGCGCGGACGCCGTTGCCGCACATCTCGGCGACCGAGCCGTCGCCGTTGCGGTAGTCCATGAACCATTCGGCCTCGCCGGCCATCTCCCGCGCCTCCGGGTGGGCGGCCGAGCGCACCACGTGCAGCAGCCCGTCCCCGCCGATCCCCGCCCGGCGGTCGCACAGCGCGGCGACGGCGGCGGGAGGCAGGTCCACGGAGTTCTCGGGGTCCGGCACGACCACGAAGTCGTTCTCGGTGCCGTGGGCCTTGAGGAAGGCGATCCGCGTGCTCATCCTTCGATCGTACGGCCTGGCCGCGGCCGGTGACGCCTGACGGTCCGGCCCGCCGGGGGTGCGGGGCCCGCCGGGCGTGCGGGGCCGGCCGGCGGGTGCGCTCATCGCAGGCGGGCGACGCGCCAGACCGCGAGGAGGACGACGGCGGCCACGGTGACCGCGTAGGCCAGCGTGATCCGCCAGTCGGGACGGCGGCCGGAGCCCCGCGGCGGCAGGCCGGGCCAGTTCTGGCCGACCCTGCGGGCGGCGACCAGGCCCCAGCCGGCCGCGCACGAGCAGATCAGGACGCCCAGCATGGCGATCACCGCGCCGCTGTCGCCGAAGTCGAAGGCGAGCGGGAAGGCGAACATCAGGGAGCCCGCGGCCGCCAGCCCCACCACGGGGGCCAGGTGCCAGGCGCTCAGCCGCCGGCGCGGGCGGAGTTCGATCTCGACCTCGGGGCCGGAGAACATCTCCTCCGGCGCCGGTCCGTCGTCGCTCACGCCGTCCTCGTCGCCCACGCCATCACCCACGACGTCATCGGCGTCGGCGTCGGGGACCGTCGGCCCGCCCATCCCCTGGGCGGGGAACAGGTCGTCCGGGGTGTGCGCGGACGGCACACCGGGCAGGTCCGTCGCACCGGGCTCCGGGGTGTCGTCACGCCCCCGGTCACCTTCGGCGACCTGTCTCCCGTGTGCGGTGTCGCGAGGGCCGGCCTCCATCGCCACGCGCCCTCCTGACTGGGACTCCACTGGTCGATCGGATCACGATGATGGCACGCCGCCCGGGGCCCCGATGACGCCCGGAGCGACCCGATGCCATCACGTGATCAGGCTGTGACCGGCCGTTCGAGCAGGGCGAGCGCACGCCCGGGCAACTCGGCGGCGTCGGCGGCGGCCCCACTGAGCCAATGCACCCGCGGGTCGCGCCTGAACCACGAATCCTGGCGGCGCGCGAAGCGTTTGGTCGCGCGAACGGTCTCGGCGCGCGCCTCGTCCTCGGTGCACTCCCCCGCCAGCGCCGCGAGGATCTGCTGGTAGCCGAGCGCCCGGGACGCCGTGCGCCCCTCGCGCAACCCCTGTGCCTCCAGCGCCTCCACCTCCGCGACCAGTCCGGCGTCCCACATGCGGTCCACGCGGCGGGCGATCCGCTCGTCCAGCTCCGGCCGGGACACGTCCACGCCGATCTGCACGGTGTCGTAGACCGACTCGTGGCCGGGCAGGTTGGCGGTGAACGGCTTCCCGGTGATCTCGACGACCTCGAGCGCGCGGACGATCCGGCGGCCGTTGGAGGGCAGGATCACGGCCGCGGCGTCGGGGTCGGCGGCGGCCAGCCGGGCGTGCAGCGGGCCGGGGCCGTGCTGCTCGAGTTCCTCCTCGAGACGGGCCCGGACCTCCGGGTCGGTGCCGGGGAACTCCATGCGGTCGACCGCGCCGCGCACGTACAGCCCGGAGCCGCCGACCAGGACGGGCCAGCGGCCCTCGGCGAGCAGCGCGTCGATGCGCGCGCGGGCCAGCCTCTGGTACTCGGCCACGCTGGCGGCGACCGTGACGTCCCAGATGTCCAGCAGGTGATGGGTGATCCCGCCGCGTTCCTCAGGAGTCAGTTTGGCGGTGCCGATGTCCATGCCCTGGTAGAGCTGCATCGAGTCGGCGTTGATCACCTCGCCGCCGAGCCGCTGGGCGAGGAAGACGCCCAGGTCGGACTTGCCGGCGGCGGTGGGACCGACGACGGCGATGACGCGCGGAGTGGGACGAGTACTGCTCACCGCCCCAGTCTCCCAAACCGCGGCGGCGCCCGGGACCGGGGTGCCTCGGTCGGACGCGCGCATCCGGCCGGTTCCCGGACGCATACGTACGGTGTGAAACGGACAGGTGTGTACCGACCCACGGAAGGCGGGCAGGCGGACCATGAGCGGTTTTCTCGACAACCTGAAGAACAAGCTCGGTCCCGCGAAGGAGAAGGTCAACGACCTCGCCTCGCGGAACCAGGACAAGATCCAGGACGGCATCGACAAGGCCGCGCGCAAGGTCGACGAGCGCACCAAGGGCAAGTACGCGGACAAGATCGAACGGGGCACCGGCAAGGCCAAGGAGGCGGCGGCCCGCATGGCGGAGCCGAGGCCGGGACAGCACGGGCACGGCGCCGGGCCCGCCACCGGGATGACCGGCGAGGAGGGCCCGGGTCCGGTGCGGCGTCCGGAGAGCGGCGACGGGGGCACGACGCCGCCGTCCTCGCCGCCGCCGGGGCACTGACCGTCCTGGATCAGGCCGGTGGACCGGTCAGGTCCAGGAGGCCACGAAGTAGCCCACCCCGTACGGGGCGTCGTCGTGCAGCAGGCGGTGGCGCACCGGACCGTCGCCCGTGCTCGCCCCGGTGAGCACCTGCCAGGCGGGGCGGCCGGAGACCATCAGGTCGCGGGCGGTCTCCTCGTCGAGCCCGGCGAGGAAGCCCTCCCTGTCGCCCGCGGCCAGCGCGGCGGAGATCCGGGCATCCAGTGGCGCGGCGCGCTCGTCCAGGTAGCCGGGGGCCTTGAGGTCCCGGCGCGCGCTGCCGTCGCCCATGACCAGCAGGGCGACGCGGTCGGCCCAGCCGGCGACCTCCGCGCCGTGGGCGCGGCGGGTCGCGGGGTCGCCCGTCGTGGCGGCCTCGAACGCGCGGACGGGGCCGCGCCAGGGGGAACGGGCCAGCAGCCAGGCGCCGACGGCGAGTGACAGCGGCAGCGAGGTGTGCGCCCCACCGCCCCGCGGGTCCGGCTCCCCCAGCGTGACGTCCAGCGGGACGCCGTGGCCGCGGAAGGAGCCGGTGGCGCCGGCCTCGTGCACGGCGTCGCGCTCACCGGGGCCCACCACGACGACCAGGTCGGGCTTCGCCTCGGCCAGCGCGCGCACCGCCTCGTCGCAGGCGGCGCGCAGCGGCTCCAGTTCGGGTGCGGCGCCCTGGGCGACCTCGGGCACGAGCAGCGGGGGGCAGGGGCACACGGCGGCGGCGACAAGCATGATCGCAGCGTAACCGCCGCCCTCGGCCCGCGCCGCGGCCTCCCCGCACCCCACGGGTCGCTCGTGGCCGCAGGGGGTCAGTCGCAGCCGCAGGCGGACGCCGGGGCCGGGCTGGGGGCGGGGGCGCCGATGCCGGGCAGGCCGAGCATGACGCCCGCCGGCTTCGCGGCCTCGGCCGCGTTCCGCTTCTCCCACGCGTCGCCCGCCCGCGTCCGGCGGACCTCCAGCACGGGCCCCTCGGCCAGCAGGTGGTGCGGCGCCGCGTACGTGACCTCGACGGTCACCACGTCACCGGGCCGCACCTCCTGGTCCGGCTTGGTGAAGTGGACGAGCCGGTTGTCGGGCGCCCGCCCGGACAGCCGCCGCGTCGCGCCGTCCTTGCGGCCCTCGCCCTCGGCGACCATGAGCTCCAGCGTCCGGCCGACCTGCTTCTTGTTCTCGTCCCAGGAGATCTCCTCCTGGAGGGCGACCAGCCGCTCGTAGCGCGATTGGACGACCTCCTTGGGGATCTGGTCCTCCATGGTGGCCGCGGGGGTGCCGGGCCGCTTGGAGTACTGGAAGGTGAAGGCCTGCGCGAAGCGCGCCTCGCGGACCACGTGCAAGGTCTGCTCGAAGTCCTCCTCGGTCTCGCCGGGGAAGCCCACGATGATGTCGGTGGTGATCGCCGCGTGCGGGATGGCGGCCCGCACCTTCTCGATGATCCCCAGGTACCGCTCCTGCCGGTAGGAGCGGCGCATGGCCTTGAGGACGGTGTCGGAGCCGGACTGCAGCGGCATGTGCAGCTGCGGCATCACGTTCGGCGTCTCGGCCATCGCGGCGATCACGTCGTCGGTGAAGTCCCGCGGGTGCGGCGAGGTGAAGCGGACCCGCTCCAGGCCCTCGATCTTCCCGCAGGCGCGCAGCAGCTTGCTGAACGCCTCGCGGTCGCCGATGTCGGAGCCGTAGGCGTTGACGTTCTGGCCGAGCAGGGTGATCTCGGAGACGCCCTCGGCGACCAGCGCCTCGATCTCGGCGAGGATGTCGCCGGTGCGGCGGTCCTTCTCCTTGCCGCGCAGCGCCGGGACGATGCAGAAGGTGCAGGTGTTGTTGCAGCCGACGGAGATCGACACCCAGGCCGCGTAGGCGCTCTCGCGGCGGGTCGGCAGCGTGGAGGGGAACGCCTCGAGCGACTCGGCGATCTCGACCTGCGCCTCCTCCTGGACGCGGGCGCGCTCCAGCAGGACGGGCAGCTTGCCGATGTTGTGCGTGCCGAAGACGACGTCCACCCAGGGCGCCTTCTTGACGATCGTGTCGCGGTCCTTCTGGGCGAGGCAGCCGCCGACGGCGATCTGCATGCCGGGGCGCGAGGCCTTCCGGGGGGCGAGGCGGCCGAGGTTGCCGTAGAGGCGGTTGTCGGCGTTCTCGCGGACGGCGCAGGTGTTGAAGACGACGACGTCCGCGTCGCCGTCGGACCCCTCGGGGGCGCGGACGTAGCCGGCGCCCTCCAGCAGCCCGGAGAGCCGCTCGGAGTCGTGGACGTTCATCTGGCACCCGTAGGTGCGTACCTCGTAGGTCTTGTGACCCACCGCCGTGTCCACGACGGCCTCGTCCACTGCCCCGCTCACCGCGTCGCTCCGGTCCATGCTGCTCATGGGACACAAGGGTAAGGGGGCGCCGGACCCGCCCCGCACGCGTCCCGGGGACCCGCGGTCACAGGCGGGCGCGCATCGACTCGCAGACGCCGTGCACCCCGTCGATCCGGTGCTCGGCGCCGCCCGCGGCGAGCACGCCCCGGTAACGGCCGTACATCTGGAAGTAGTCGATGGCGAGGAGTCCGAGCTGGTGGCGGACCTCCTTGCGGCCCTCCGGCTCGAAGACGACGTCCAGCCGCCCGTCCCGGGAGGTGATCCGCCAGGGCGCCGCGGGGTCGTCCGGGCGCTCGGGGGTGAAGGAGATCTCACCCAGCGGCTCGCAGACGCCCGGGCCCCAGATCGCCGACTCCTCGGGCTCGCCCGGCAGCTCGGGGCGGTCGGCGAAGTTGGCGCCGATCACCCCGTCGGGGGTGGGCAGCGCGAAGGTGCCCCACAGCCAGCGGGTGCGGTACGCCAGGAAGGACCGGTGCTCGTCCAGGACGGCGAGGTCGCGTCCGGCGTCGAAGACGTACTCGGCGGAGCCGGCCCGGAGCACCCCCTCCACGGGGAAGGCGGCCTTGTGGGTGTACATCCGGCCGCCGCCCGGCAGCCGGGAGCTCACCGACAGGGGCGAGCTCGCCGCGCGGGCGTGCAGGGTCAGTTCGGCGCCGAAGGCCGGCGCGGCCTCGGTGGCGGCGATGTCGACGTGGATCGTGTGGCGTCCGGCCGTGGCGTCGAAGTCGTAGACGATCCGGTGGCCGGGCCGGTCGAAGGAGCAGTGCCCGCCGTCCAGCAGGGTCGCGGGCAGCACGGCGGAGCGGCCGCGGGCGTTGGCCGCGTGCTGGTGGAGGACGCCGGTGCGCCGGTCGTGGGCGTACATCTCGCAGGAGGCCAGGTACTGGGCGTCCTGGACGATCAGGGACGACCAGACGTCCGGGTGCAGCAGCGTGAACCCGGCCCATTCCTTCAGCCGGGGCCGCCGCATCAGGCGGGGGACCCCGGTGAACTCGTCGAGCGGATTGACGCGGGCCGGGCGCGAGGGAAGCCTGCCGTAGCGGCGGACACCGCCCTCGACCAGGAGGGGGAGTTCGGCGGCGGCGGCAGGCTGGTGAGAGGCGGGCACAAGGCCGGAGCCAACCACCCCCTCGGGGGCCGGTCAACGGGTCCGCGCTCCCTGGGCGGCGCGGGACGGCGGCGCGGGACGGCGGCGCGGGACGGCGGCGCGGGACGGTGACGCGTCGCACACGGCGAGGGGCCGCCGAGGTGACCTCCGGCCTACCGGCGGGCCACGACCGCTGGCAGGATCGCAGGCATGTTCCCGGCTGCGACCCGAATCGGCAGACGACGGGCCCTGACCGGCTCGGCCGTCGCGCTCGTCGTGCTGGCCGTCCTGGTGTGGTGGCTGCAGCCCTTCAGCAGGACCCCGCCGAGCGGGGAGGTGGTCTTCGGCACCGGCACCAAGGCGGGCGTGTACCAGCTGTACGGCGAGAAGCTGCGCGGCGAGCTGGCGGTGGACATGCCGGACCTGTCGGTGGAGCTGAAGACCTCGCTGGGCTCCCAGCAGAACGTGGCGATGGTGGCCCTGGACAAAACGCAGTTCGCCATCGCCGCCGCGGACGCCGTCGAGAACTACCGCAACGACGGGAAGCCGGGGGCGCGGGACCTGCGCGGTGTGGCGCGTCTGTACGACGACTACCTCCAGCTGATCGTGCCCGTCGGCTCCAAGGTCCAGCACGTCGACGACCTGAAGGGGCTGCGGGTGGGGATCGGCCCCGACCACTCCGGCGTGCAGCTGATCGCCAACGGCGTCCTGCGGGCCGCGGGGCTGGACCCGGCCGAGGACGTGGTGCCGCACCGCGACGGCATCGACACCGGGCCCGGCAAGCTGGAGCGGGGCGAGATCGACGCCTTCTTCTGGTCGGGCGGCCTGCCCACCCGCGGGCTGGTGGACCTCTCCGAAAGGTTCGACTTCCGCTTCGTGCCCATCGAGAGCCACCTGGTCACCGCCCTGCACCGGCAGGACGACATGGTCGGACACCACTACCGCCCCGCCACCATGCCGGAGTCCGCGTATCCGCGGGCGATGAACGGCGAGCCGGTGGAGACCCTGGCCGTGTCCAACCTGCTGATCACGCGCAAGGACGTGGACCCGGAGCTCATCGAATGGTTCACCCGCACGGTGATCCGCAGCCGGGACGACATCGGCAAGGAGGTCCACGCCGCCCAGGTGGTGGACGTGCGCACCGCGGTCGACACCCACCCGCTGCCGCTCCACGAGGGCGCGCTGAACTACTACCGCTCGGTCAAGCCCTAGGTCCGGTGCGGGGCAGCTTCACCGTCGCCCTGAGGCCGTGCGGCGCGTGGTGCCCGAACTCCAGCGAGCCGCCCGCCGCGGCCAGCAGGGCCTTGGAGATCGACAGGCCCAGCCCGGAGCCGTTGACGTTCTGGTGACGGCCGCTGCGCCAGAACCGGTCCCCCACGCGCTGGAGTTCCTCGTCGGTGAGGCCCGGCCCCTCGTCGACCACGACCACCCTCGCGGTGAGGCCGTTCGCGGCCACCGAGACGTGCACCTGGCCGCCCTCGGGGGTGAACTTCACCGCGTTGTCGATCACGGCGTCCAGTGCGCTGGAGAGGGTGACCGGGTCGGCCCAGGCGGTGGTGGGAGGACAGGTGCCGGTCAGGGTGACGCCCTTGGCCTCGGCGGCCGGCGCCCAGGCGGCGACGCGTTCGTCGGCGAGCGCGCCGATGTCGGCGAGGCCCAGCTCCGGTTCGGCGTGCTCGGCGAGCGCCAGGTCCAGCAGGTCGTCGAGGACCTGCGTGAGCCGCTTGCCCTCGACGCGCACCGAGGCGATCTCCTCGTTGCCCTCGGGCAGTTCCAGCGCCAGCAGCTCGATCCGCAGCAGCAGGGCGGACAGCGGGTTGCGCAGCTGGTGCGAGGCGTCGGCGACGAACGCCCGCTGCTGTTCGAGCACCTGCTCCACGTGGTCCGCCATCTCGTTGAACGAGTCGGCCAGCCGCTGCAGCTCGGGCGGTCCGCCGGCCGCGGCGACCCGGGACTTGAGGCGGCCGGTGGCGATGTCGTGGGTGGTGGCGTCCAGCACCCGAACCGGCCTGAGCACCCAGTGGGTGAGGCGCAGCGCGGCGCCGACGGCGACCAGCATCGCCGCCAGCTCCCCGGCGGCGATCAGCAGCCAGCCGCGCAGGGTGCGGTCCCGCATGCCGTCGGTGGGCGAGTCGGTGACCACCACCGCGACCACGTCGCCGTCGCGGATCACCGGGGAGGCGACCACCAGCCGCCGGTCCTGCCAGGGCCACACCTGCGCCGGGTCGTGGCTGCGACGGCTCAGCCGCGCCTCCTCGAACGCGGTGCGCACCTCGCCGCCGCCCGGCAGCTTCCAGTCGTCGGGGGCGGAGGTCAACAGGTCGCCGTTGCGCTTGAAGACGCCGGCCCGGATGCCGTAGACGTCGTGGTAGGTCCGCAGCTCGCGGGTGAGGCTCTCGGCGCGCTCGCCGGCCGCCCCGTCCTTCACGTCACCGGGGGCCAGGGCGCGGACGAACTGGGCCAGGGCGGCGAAGCGGGCGGTGTCGTCGATCCGGTCGACCACGACGCGCTGCTGTTCGGCGGCCGCCACGCTCACGGCCAGGGGCACGCCCAGCGCGAGCAGCACGGCCGCCATCAGAACGATCAGCAGCGGAAGAAGCCTGGTGCGCACCCGTCCCCTAGGCGGCCGGGGCGACGAGTCGGTACCCGACGCCGCGAACGGTCTCTATCAGCGTCGGCCGGCGCAACTTGGAGCGGAGCGAGGCGACGTGCACCTCGAGAGTACGCCCGGTCCCCTCCCAGCTGGTGCGCCAGACCTCGCTGATGATCTGCTCGCGCCGGAAGACCACGCCCGGTCGCAGCGCGAGCAGCGCGAGCAGGTCGAACTCCTTGCGGGTGAGAGCCACCTGCGCGCCGTCGACGGTGACCTGCCGGGTGGACAGCTCGATCCGCACGGTTCCCAGGTCGAGCACGGTGGCGTCGGCGCCGCCGGTGGTGTCCTCGGGGGCGTGACGGCGGGCGACCGCGTGGATGCGGGCGAGCAGCTCACCGGTGTCGTAGGGCTTCACGACGTAGTCGTCGGCCCCCAGGTTCAGGCCGTGGATGCGGGAGCGGACGTCGGCCCGGGCGGTCACCATGATCACCGGGGTGCTGGTCCGCTTGCGTATGCGTCCGCAGACCTCGAAGCCGTCCTGGTCGGGAAGGCCGAGGTCGAGGAGGACGACGGCGAAGGCGGGTCCGCCGGGCACCAGCGCGCGCAGCGCCTCCTCGCCGTTGCGGGCGTGGGTGACGCTGAACCCGTGCCGGGCGAGCACCGCGGTCAGGGCCGCCGCCACGTGGTTGTCGTCCTCGACGAGGAGCAGTCTCATGATGTCCGGCCCTCCCTTCGGCCGCCCTGTCCGGCGCCGCTTCGCGACCGGAACTCCTACCGGGTACCACCCCGCCGACAGGTTTAGGAGCGCCGCGAAGGGTTTCGTTACCCACCCGGTACGGAGCAGGACGTCCCAACTACGGCTTGTGTCCGATTGCTATCCGATCGTGATGCTCAATTTCCGCTCAGAAGTAATGCGCTGGTAGGACCGGGTTATTAAGGTCCTCCGAAACCGAGGAGGACGGAGCCAGCAAACGATGACCGATGTAACGGTGGCCAAGGAAGATGCGGCCCCGGTCGGCGATCTCGTGGTCCTGAAGAACGTCAACAAGCACTTCGGCGCTCTGCACGTGCTCCAGGACATCGATCTGACCATCGCCCGCGGTGAGGTTGTCGTGGTCATCGGACCCTCCGGGTCCGGCAAGTCCACTCTGTGCCGCACCATCAACCGCCTGGAGACCATCGACTCCGGCGAGATCACGATCGACGACCGGCCCCTGCCCGCGGAGGGCAAGGAGCTGGCACGGCTGCGCGCCGACGTCGGCATGGTCTTCCAGTCGTTCAACCTGTTCGCCCACAAGACGATCCTCGAGAACGTCATGCTGGGGCAGGTCAAGGTCCGCAAGACCGACAAGAAGGCGGCCGAGGAGAAGGCGCGGGCCCTGCTCGACCGGGTCGGCGTCGGCGCGCAGGCGGACAAGTTCCCGGCCCAGCTCTCCGGCGGCCAGCAGCAGCGCGTCGCCATCGCGCGGGCGCTCGCCATGGAGCCGAAGGTGATGCTCTTCGACGAGCCCACCTCGGCGCTGGACCCGGAGATGATCAACGAGGTGCTGGAGGTCATGCAGCAGCTCGCCCGCGACGGCATGACCATGATCGTCGTCACGCACGAGATGGGCTTCGCCCGCTCGGCCGCGAACCGGGTCGTGTTCATGGCGGACGGCCGGATCGTCGAAGAGGCGGCTCCGGACCAGTTCTTCAGCAACCCCCGCAGCGACCGGGCCAAGGACTTCCTGTCCAAGATCCTGCATCACTGAGACCACCCCGCCGGCGTCACCGCCGGGAAGACTTCGAGGCGCCCGCGCCACCTCCCGCCGCCGGACACGTCCGGGGGCGGGTCGTATCTCCTCATCACGCAAAGGATGTTCACCATGCAGCTCCGCAAGATCACTGCCGCCTCCGCGGCCGTCGTCGCCCTGGCCCTGACCGCCACCGCCTGCGGCGAGGGCGCCGCCGAGAAGGACGGCAAGGGCGGCGGTGAGGGCGGCAAGGGCAAGATCACGATCGGCATCAAGTTCGACCAGCCCGGTCTCGGCCAGAAGACGCCGCAGGGCTACGCCGGCTTCGACGTGGACGTCGCGAAGTACGTCGCCAAGGAGCTCGGCTACTCCGAGAGCCAGATCGAGTGGAAGGAGTCGAAGAGCGCCGACCGCGAGAACATGCTGGACCGCGGCGACGTCGACTTCATCGCCGCCACCTACTCGATCAACGACGAGCGTGAGCAGAAGGTCGACTTCGCCGGCCCGTACCTGCTGGCCCACCAGGACCTGCTGGTCCGCGCCGACGACGACTCCATCAAGTCGGCCAAGGACCTGAACAGCAAGAAGCTGTGCTCGGTGACCGGTTCGACCTCCGCGCAGAACGTGAAGCAGAAGCTGGCCCCGAAGGCCCAGCTGCAGGAGTACCCGACCTACTCCGCCTGCCTCACCGGTCTGAAGAGCGGCGCCGTCGACGCGCTGACCACGGACGACTCGATCCTCGCCGGTTACGCCGCCCAGGACACCTTCAAGGGCCAGTTCAAGCTCGCCGGCCTGAAGCTGTCGAACGAGAACTACGGCATCGGCGTCAAGGAGGGCAGCGACCTCAAGGCGAAGATCAACAAGGCTCTCGAGAAGATGGTCTCCGACCAGTCGTGGCAGAAGGCGGTCGACACCCACTTCGGCCCGGCCAACTACGAGAACGAGCCCGCGCCGGCGATCGGCGACATCAAGAAGTAACGTCCAGCGGCCTCGTCACGGCGTCCTGTCCGCCCGGCCCCCGGCCGGGCGGACAGGGGCCGCCGCCCTTGAGCCAACCGACACGCGGAAGCGCGGGAGATCGTGTTCGACTTTCTTGAAGGTTATGACCTGCTGGGAGCCTTCTGGGTGACGGTGCAGCTCACCGTCTACTCGGCCATCGGCTCCCTGGTCTGGGGAACCCTGCTGGCCGGCATGCGGGTGGGCCCGGTGCCGCTCATGCGCGCCTTCGGCACCGCGTACGTGAACTTCGTGCGCAACATCCCGCTCACCGTGATCATTCTGTTCAGCTCGCTGGGGCTGTTCCAGACGCTCGAGGTGAAGCTCGGCGGTGACGTCAACACCGTCATCAACTTCCGGCTGTCGGTGCTCAGCCTGATCGTCTACACCTCGGCGTTCGTCTGCGAGGCGCTGCGGTCCGGCATCAACACCGTGCCGGTCGGACAGGCCGAGGCGGCGCGGGCGCTCGGCCTGAACTTCGGCCAGGTGCTGCGGCTGATCGTGCTGCCGCAGGCCTTCCGCGCGGCCGTGGGCCCGCTGGCCAACGTGCTGATCGCGCTGACCAAGAACACCACGGTGGCGGCGGTCATCGGTGTCGCCGAGGCCTCGCTGCTGATGAAGGAAATCATCGAGAACGAGGCGCAGCTGGTGCTGACGGGCGTGGTGTTCGCGTTCGGCTTCGTGTGCCTGACCCTGCCGACGGGTCTGCTGATGGGCCTGCTGGGCAAGAAGGTGGCGGTGAAGCGATGAGCGCGTCCGTTCTGTACGAGGCCCAGGGCCCGCGGGCCAAGGCCCGCAACATCGTCTACACGGCCCTCTTCCTGGTCGCCGTCGCGGTGCTCTTCTGGTGGGTCTACGGCGCACTCAAGGAGAAGGGCCAGCTCGACTGGGTCCTGTGGGAGCCGTTCACCGGCGGCGACATCTGGACGACCTATCTGCTGCCCGGTCTGGGGCACACCCTGCTGGCCGCGGCGCTGGCCCTGGTGATAGCCCTGCCGCTGGGCGCGGTCCTCGGCATAGCGCGGCTCTCCGACCACGCGTGGATCCGGAAGCCGGCCACCGTGGTGGTGGAGTTCTTCCGCGCCATCCCGGTGCTGATCCTGATGGTCTTCTGCCAGCAGTTCTACTACCTGTACACCGGCGTCAGCAGCGACTCCCGGCCGCTGTACGCCGTGGTGACCGGTCTCGTGCTGTACAACGCGTCGGTGCTGGCCGAGATCGTGCGTGCCGGCATCGAGTCCCTGCCCAAGGGCCAGTCCGAGGCGGCCCTGGCCATCGGCCTGCGCAAGAGCCAGATGATGCGGCAGATCCTGCTGCCGCAGGCGGTCACCGCGATGCTGCCCGCCATCGTCAGCCAGCTCGTGGTCATCGTGAAGGACACCGCGCTGGGCGGCTACATGCTGGCCTTCCCCGAGCTCCTGTCCAACGCGAACACGGCGAGCTCCTACTACGGCGCGAACATCATCCCCTGCCTCACGGTGGCGGCGATCATCTTCGTCCTGGTCAACTTCGCCCTCACCTCCTTCGCCGGCTGGCTGGAGAGGCGCCTGCGGCGCGGCAAGAAGTCCACCGGCGCGGTCGTCGCGGCCGGCGCGGTGGCCGAGCTGTCGACGCCCGGCGGTCACGAGGACGTGCGGAAGACCCCGTGATCCCGAGCCGGAACTGACGCAACGTCAGCCCCGAAAGTGCCCAGGTGGCACGGGAAGCATCCGACGGAGGCAGTGGCGGACCCGCCACTGCCTCCGTCGCTTGACGCGGACACCCGCAATGGGTTGCATAACCATGTGATCGCGCACTCTGCCCCACCCCCCTCCGCCCCTGTGCTCGTCGTGGGCGCGGGACCGGTGGGGCTCACCCTCGCGCTCGCGCTCGCGCGCCAGGGGGTCCCCTCGGTGGTCCTCGACGAGGGACAGGGCGGCGCGGAGCCGCGTCCGGCCCGCACGGTGGTGCTGCATCCGGACACCGCGGCGCTGATCACCCGGATCACCGGCGGAGGATTCGACCGGCTGGGGCTGCGCTGGAGCGGCTGGCGCGCGCTGCGCGGCCGCCGGACCGCCTTCGAGGCGACCTTCGAGACCACCTTCGGCACGTCCCACGGGACGGCCGACGGCGGCGCACGGTCCGGCGACGGCGCCCCGCTGCACCTCCCCCAGCACGCGCTGACCGGCGCGCTGCGCGCGGCGGCCGTGCGGGAACCACTGGTCACCCTGGTCCCGGAGAGCCGGCTCGACGCGCTGGAGCAGGACGCGTCCCAGGTCCGTGCCCGGGCCCGCTCGGCGCACGGCACCTGGTGGCAGGGCACCCACCTGGTCGGCTGCGACGGCGCCCGGTCCACGGTGCGCAAGCTGCTCGACATCCGCTTCCCCGGCCGTACCGCGGTGGAGCGGCACGCGGTGGCGACGCTGCGCGTCGACCTGCCCCTGCCGGGCACCGCGACCTTGCACCGCACCCCGCCGTGGCGGTCGTCGGCGCCGTTCGCCGGCGAGGTGGTGGGGCGCCCGTTGCCGGACGGGGCGTGGCGGCTGGACTGGCTGATGCCGCCGCCCCGCGACCCGGCGGCCGACCTGGTCACCGCCGACGTGCTGGTGGCGCTGGTGCGCGAGACGCTGGCCGGCTGGGACGACTCCGACCTGCCGCCGCCCTACGAACTGCTGGACACCGGGGTGCACACGGTCCACCACCGGCTCGCCCGGCGGTGGCGGCGGGGCCGGGCCTTCCTGGCCGGGGACGCCGCCCACCTGCTCGGCTCACTGGGCGGCCAGGGCCTCGAGGAGGGTCTGCGGGACGCGGAGAACCTCGCCTGGAAGCTGGCCTTCGTCCGGCGGGGCAAGGCGCCCGAGGCACTGCTGGACACCTACCAGGCGGAGCGGCGGGCGGCGGTGTCCGGCCGGCTGCGCGCCGCCGACCAGGCGCTGCCGATACTGCGCGGCGGCGGGCTGCGCAGCTACGTGCCGGGGACGGCGCGCGCCCAGGACGCCCTGCTGGTCGACGGTCATCTCGGACGCGGCGCTCTCGGCGGGCCGGGACGCTACGGGTCGTCACCGCTGATGCCCACACCGACGGACGCGGACGTGGTGGTGGACACGGCACCCGGCGAACTGGTGCATGACGCACGGGTCACCGCGGAGGACGGCTCCACCACCGGGCTGTGGGAGCGGCTGGACCGCGGCACGCTGTCGGTGGTGCTGGTCGCGCCCGGCACCGGGGTGTGGGAGCGGCGGCACTGGGCGGGCGCGGGCATCATGCCCGCCCTCGCCGAGGCGGTGCGGACCCTGCCGGCGCCCGCGGAACTGCTGGTCACCGAGGCGTATCCGGGGGCCCCGGCGCACACCGTGCTGCTGGTGCGGCCGGACGGCCGTCTGGTCACCGCGCTGTCGGGCGTCCGCCCGCAGCAGCTGCGGGCCGCGGCCGAGGCGGCGACCGGCGGGAACCTGACGGTTCCGGGCCCGGCCACGCCCGAGCCGGAGACGGAACGGGCGGGGGCACGCCAGGTGTCTTGATCACGAGCGCACGGCGAGGGCGGGCCCTCGATGGTCAGTCCTGAGGCGCCCACCGGGGGTCCGGGCTGAACGAGGGCTTGGCGTCGGTGTCCGCGAACAGTTCGACGTAGGGCTCGCCGCCGCCCACCTCGCCCCACAGGCAGAGCTCGCCGCCGTCGACGCGCAGGTCCAGGAGGAAGTGGATCTTCCCTCCTGTCCGCTCGGGACCGAGGATCCGCTCGTCGACGTACCCGAGGTCGTTCAGGGCGGCCCGCACGCCCTCGGGCGTGCGCTTCTCGATCGCCGCGACGGACTGCGTCACCCGCTGGACGTGGCGGTGGCCGGCACACCACTCGTAAGGGCTCAGCTCGAGACCGGACTGGGCGCTGTCCACCTGAGGCTCGACGAATCCCTCGGGCAGGGGTGTCACCGTCTCCTTCGGCTCGGGCGCGTCGTCCGTCACCGAGCCCTCGCGGGACGCGGGGCAGCCCCGGGCGACCTCGTCCAGCATCCCGGTGAACGCGGCGGGCGGGGCGGAGGCGGAGCGCCCGGCAGCGGCGACAGCGGCCGACTGCGACCGCTCACCGGCGCTCCGGCGGGCCTCGGCGGTGCCGGCCTGGCTGCCGCAGGCGGAGAGGACCAGGGACGCGAGAGCCGTCACCGCGAGCAGTCGGCCCGTGCGGCGGAAGCCCCGTGCGTTCTCCGTGGTGGCGTCGGTGGTCACAGCGGCTGCGGGGGACGCGATCTTTGTCATGCGCACAGTCTGCGGACGGGTGGTACCGCCCCACGTGAGTACGCGTACTCAACGGGACGCGCTCAGGTACTCGGACGGCCGACCGCGCGGACCGCTCAGTAGGCGTCGTCCCCGGACATGCCAGAGTACTCGTCGAACTCCAGCTCCTCCCCCTCGGTCTCCAGGGCCTCGCGGACCACGCGCAGGGCCAGGCCCTCCGGGTAGCCCTTGCGGGCGAGCATCCCGGCGAGGCGGCGTATCCGCTTGTCGCGGTCCAGCCCTCGGGTGGAGCGCAGCTTCCGGGCGACGAGGTCGCGGGCGGTGGCCTCCTCCTGCTCGCTGTCGAGCTGGGAGACCGCCTCGTCGATCAGCGAGGAGTCCACGCCCTTGGTCCGCAGCTCGCGGGCGAGGGCGCGCCGGGCCAGGCCCCGGCCGTGGTGCCGGGACTCCACCCACGCGCCGGCGAAGGCGCCGTCGTCGATCAGGCCCACCTCCTCGAACCGGGTGAGCACCTCCTCGGCGACGTCGTCGGGGATCTCCCGCTTGCGCAGGGCGTCGGCGAGCTGCTTGCGGGTCCGCGGGGACCCGGTGAGCAGGCGCAGGCAGATGCCCCGCGCCCGCTCGGCCGGATCCCCACGGTCACCGTCGTGAGCGATGCGATCGACCTGCTCGCCGCGCGTCCCGCGGCCCTTGCGACTGCCGCGACCGGGACGACGGGCCGGACCGGGCGGGCCGGCCTCGGTGTCGTCGGGGCCGGTCTCTCCGGCCCATTCGGTTCGGCGCGTCACGGATCAGCCCTTGGCCGCCGCGGCCTTGGCCTTGGTGGCCCGGGTGGCGGGAGCCGGAACGGCCTTCGCGGCGTCCGCGCCCTCCTCGGCGGCCGGCTCGGTGGCGGCCGCGGCGGCCTCCTCCTCGGTCGGCTTGATGACGCCGAGCTTGGTCTTGATCTTCCGCTCGATCTCCTCCGCCAGGGCGGGGTTGTCCTTGAGGAAGTTGCGGGCGTTCTCCTTGCCCTGGCCGAGCTGGTCGCCCTCGTACGTGTACCAGGCGCCGGCCTTGCGGACGAAGCCGTGCTCGACGCCCATGTCGATCAGGCCGCCCTCGCGGCTGATGCCCTGGCCGTAGAGGATGTCGAACTCGGCCTGCTTGAAGGGCGGGGCCACCTTGTTCTTGACCACCTTGCAGCGGGTGCGGTTGCCGACCGCGTCCGTGCCGTCCTTCAGGGTCTCGATGCGGCGGATGTCGATACGCACCGAGGCGTAGAACTTCAGCGCCCGGCCACCGGTCGTGGTCTCCGGGGAGCCGAACATGACGCCGATCTTCTCGCGGAGCTGGTTGATGAAGATCGCCGTGGTCTTGGACTGGTTGAGCGCGCTGGTGATCTTCCGCAGCGCCTGGCTCATCAGACGGGCCTGCAGACCCACGTGGCTGTCGCCCATCTCGCCCTCGATCTCCGCGCGCGGGACCAGCGCCGCGACGGAGTCGATGACGATCAGGTCGAGCGCGCCAGAGCGGACCAGCATGTCCACGATCTCCAGCGCCTGCTCGCCGTTGTCGGGCTGCGAGAGGATGAGGTTGTCGACGTCCACGCCGAGCTTGCGGGCGTACTCGGGGTCGAGCGCGTGCTCCGCGTCGACGAACGCCACCTGGCCGCCGGCCTTCTGCGCGTTCGCCACCGCGTGCAGGGTCAGCGTGGTCTTGCCGGAGGACTCGGGGCCGTAGATCTCCACCACTCGGCCGCGCGGCAGGCCGCCGACGCCGAGCGCCACGTCCAGGGCGGTCGAGCCGGTCGGGATGACCTCGATGGGCTCCTGGGTGCGGTCGCCCATACGCATGACCGCGCCCTTGCCGAATTGCCGTTCAATCTGCGCGAGGGCTGTTTCCAGCGCCTTCTCGCGGTCGGTTCCTGCCATGGGTTCCACCCGGTTTGCTTGAGTCGATCGCTTCACGTCAAAGACGCTAACGCCTGCCACTGACAACGCGCCCCGACGCCCGTCCACCCTGTGGAAAACTCGGGCACATCTCACCTCAAACCGTACAGAAGTACCGCTGCGAGACGGATGCCCGAGGACCACCGGCAGCCCCATAAGAATGCCTGTTCGATTTTCGTGTCAAATCATGCCGAGGGCGTGCCCGGTCCCGCCGGCTTCACACCCGGGAACCGCGCCGGAGCCCCCGGGCCCGGCGGAACAGCCCCCGGGCGGCCTCGTCCTCCGCCCCGCGCGGACGGTCGTGCACCCGCGGGTCGTCCGTCACGTCGTACCGCTTCACGTAGGCGCCCAGGAACGCCTGCAGGGTGGCCACCGCCGGGATCGCGATCAACGCGCCGACCGCGCCGAGCAGCGCGGTGCCGGCGATCACCGACCCGAAGGCGACCGCCGGGTGGATGTCCACGGTCCTCGCGGTCAGCTTCGGCTGCAGCAGGTAGTTCTCGAACTGCTGGTACACCACCACGAAGACCAGCACCCACAGCGCGTACCAGGGATTCACGGTGAAGGCGATCAGCATCGGCAGCGCGCCCGCGAGATAGGTGCCGATGGTCGGGATGAACTGCGACACCAGGCCCACCCACACCGCCAGCACCGGCGCGTAGGGCACACCCAGGGCCTGCAGCAGGACGTAGTGGGCCAGGCCGGAGATCAGCGCCATCAGGCCCCGCGAGTAGATGTAGCCGCCGGTCTTGTCGACGGCGATCTCCCAGGCGCGCAGCACCTCGGCCTGCTTGGCGGGGGGCAGCACGGAGCACAGCGCGCGCCGCAGGCGGGGGCCGTCGGCGGCGAAGTAGAAGGAGAACAGGGTGACCGTCAGCAGCTGGAACAGGCCGCCGAGGACCTGCGCGGACACGTCCAGCACCCCGCTGGCGCTGTCCTCGACGTACTTGCGCAGGCGGTCCGAGCTGAGCAGGCTCTCCTGGACGTCGACCCGGCGCAGTTCGGTGTCGAAGTGGACGTTGATCCAGTTGATCACCGAGTCCAGGTAGCCGGGGAAGTCCTCGATGATCCGGATGACCTGGTCGGCGAGCATCGTGCTCATCAGCGTGACGAAGCCGGCCGTGCCGGCCAGCACGCCGAGGAAGACCAGGCAGGCCGCCACGCCCCGCCGGATCCCGCGGGAGGCCATCCAGCTGACCGCGGGCTCGATGGCGAGCGCCAGGAAGAAGGCGATCAGCACGTTGATCAGCAGGCCGGTCAGCCGGTGGAAGGCCCAGCTGCCCAGCTGGAAGACGGCGACCAGGGACAGCGCGAGCACCATGGCCCGCGGCAGCCACCGGGGCATCCGGGCGGCACGGCTTCCGTCCGCCGCCGTGCCCGGCTCGTCACCGGCGGGCCGCGAGACGGCGTCCGGGGAGGCCGCCGGGGGCACGGCGCCGGTCGGCGCGTCGGCGACGGGGGGCGGTGGCACCTCGGGCCGCTGGGGCGGCACTCCGGCGTCCGTGGCGGCCGCCGTCACGTCCGCCTCCCTGCTGCTCCGCGTCCCCTCAGGCCCTGTCACGCCCCAAGTCTCGCCCACCCCGCAGCGGTGGGAACACTTCTCGGCGATTCAGCGCTTTTCCGGCGGGACGCCCATGGTGGCGCACACCGCCCGCCACACGTCCTTGGCCTCCCAGCCGGCGTCCAGAGCCTGGTGGACGGTGCGCCCGCCCAGCTCCGCCATCACATGGTCGCGCGCGAAGGAGTCGGCGTACCCCGGACCGAAGTGATCCGCCATCCGCTGCCAGAAGACCGTCAACCGCATGCCTCCAGTATCCGCCCCCACGGGTCACGCCAGCGCCCGCGCCCCCGCCGTGACGGCCACCGCGACGCCCACCACCACCAGGAACGGCGCCCGCAGCATCAGCGCCACGCCCGCCGCGCCCACGCCCAGCACCCTGGCGTCGAGCACCAGCTCCCGTCCGTCGCCGAACGTCTGCTGCGCCGTGAGCGCCGCCAGCAGGGCCACCGGGAGCAGCGCCGCGAGGCGCCGCACCAGCGGTCGCTGCAGCACGGCGGCCGGCACCAGCAGCCCGGCCAGCTTCACGGCGTAGCAGCCCACCGCAGTCAGCCCGATCGCGATCCAGACGTTCACTCCCGCTCCTCCCCGTGCCCTGCCCCGTCCGTGCCCGCGCCCGCATCCGCGTCCGCTCCCGCGCGGTCGTCGGCGGCACCCTCACCGGCCTCGTCGGCCCTCGCGTCCCGGGAGCCCCGTCGCCCCTGGACGAACAGCACCAGCGGCGCGGCAAGCCCCGCCACCAGCACCGGCACCCCGGCCGGCAGCACCGGCAGCAGACCGAGCCCGAGCACCACCGCGACCACGGCCACCGCCCGCTCCACCGTGCCGCGCAGCATCGGCGCCAGCAGGGCCAGGAAGACCGCGGGGCCGGCGGCGTCCAGGCCCCAGGCGTCGGTGTCCCCGAGGGCCTCCGCGCCCAGCGCGCCCAGCAGCGTCGTCACGTTCCACAGCACGTAGAGGGTGGCGCCGGTGACC
Source organism: Streptomyces sp. NPDC056600 (assembly GCF_042792855.1). NCBI lineage: Bacteria > Bacillati > Actinomycetota > Actinomycetes > Kitasatosporales > Streptomycetaceae > Streptomyces > Streptomyces sp. NPDC056600. Next base: position 24,937 of record NZ_JBHTVQ010000032.1, on the reverse strand, counting down.
GTGAAGCCGAGCCGGGCCGACCGCCGGTCGGGCTGCGCCAAGGCCACCGCCGTGGTCTCGTCGATCACCCACTGCGCCGCGACGGGCCGCACCGGACGCCGCAGCGCCAGCAACTGCGACAGGCGCAGTCCGTAGAAGGCGTTGCGCACGCCCAGGAAGAAGGCCCCGGCCGCCGCCGTGAAGGGGTTGCCCCCTGCCGCCAGTGCTCCCACCAGGGCGAACTGCGACGCGCCGGTGAAGATGAGCAGGCTCGTCATGCACGTCTGCAACAGGGTCAGTCCGGCGCCCGCGGAGGTCACTCCGAAGGCGAAGCCGGACAGCCCCACGGCGACGCCGACCCCGAGCGCGTCCCGGACCACCGCCGCGTCGGCCTTGCCGCCGTCGGTGTCCCCGGGCTCGGGACGTTCCGTGTGTGCTGTCTCGTGTGCCACGCACGCAGCCTAGGCAGGTGTGCCGCGAGCGGGCCGATGTGTTCGATATTCGGGCAGGCGTCCGACAGCAGGCGCGCGGCGGTCGTCCGGGCAGGCGGGCGGCGACTGTCGGTGCCGGGGTGCAGGATGGATCCATGGCCGGCACCCCCCACCCCGCTCTGGCAGGCTTCTCCCCCGCGACCCGCGGCTGGTTCACGGGCGCCTTCACCGCGCCCACCTCCGCCCAGGCCGGCGCCTGGCAGGCCATCGACGAGGGGTCGGACGTACTGGTGGTGGCGCCCACCGGTTCCGGCAAGACACTGGCCGCCTTCCTCGCCGCCCTGGACCAGCTGACGTCCACCCCGCCGCCCGCCGAGCCGAAGAAGCGCTGCCGGGTGCTGTACGTCTCCCCGCTGAAGGCCCTCGCGGTGGACGTGGAGCGCAACCTGCGCAGTCCGCTGACCGGCATCCGGCAGGAGGCGGTGCGCCTCGGTCTGCCCGAGCCCGAGGTCCGGGTCGGCATCCGCTCCGGCGACACCCCGCCCGCCGAGCGCCGCTCGCTGGCCAACCGGCCGCCGGACATCCTGATCACCACCCCCGAGTCCCTCTTCCTGATGCTGACCTCCGCCACCCGGGAGGCGCTGACCGGCGTCGAGACGGTGATCCTCGACGAGGTGCACGCGGTGGCCGGCACCAAGCGCGGCGCCCACCTGGCGCTCTCCCTGGAGCGGCTGGACGAGCTGCTGCCGCGCCCGGCCCGGCGGATCGGCCTGTCGGCCACCGTCCGCCCGGTCGACGAGGTCGCCCGCTACCTCTCCCCGCAGCGCCGGGTGGAGATCGTCCAGCCGCCGTCCGGCAAGGAGTTCGACCTCTCGGTGGTCGTCCCCGTGGAGGACATGGGCGAGCTCGGCGGCTCCCCGGCCTCGGACGCCGGCAAGGACGGCGAGCGGCCGTCGATCTGGCCCTCCGTGGAGGAGCGCATCGCCGACCTGGTCCAGTCGCACCGCTCGACCATCGTCTTCGCCAACTCCCGCCGTCTGGCGGAGCGGCTGTGCAACCGGCTCAACGAGATCGCCTACGAGCGCGCCACCGGCGAGCCGCTCCCGGAGCAGCACGCCCCCGCCGAACTGATGGGCGGTTCGGGCGCCGCGCGGGGCGCCCCCACGGTGATCGCGCGGGCGCACCACGGTTCGGTCTCCAAGGAGCAGCGCGCCCAGGTGGAGGAGGACCTGAAAGCCGGGCGGCTGCCCGCGGTGGTCGCCACCTCCAGCCTGGAACTGGGCATCGACATGGGCGCCGTCGACCTGGTCGTCCAGGTCGAGTCGCCCCCGTCCGTCGCCTCCGGCCTGCAGCGCGTGGGCCGCGCGGGCCACCAGGTGGGCGCGGTCTCCACCGGCGTGGTGTTCCCCAAGTACCGCGGCGATCTGGTGCAGGCCGCCGTGGTGACGGAGCGGATGCGCACCGGGGCCATCGAGTCGCTGCGCGTCCCGGCCAATCCGCTGGACGTCCTGGCCCAGCAGATCGTCGCGATGACCTCGGTGGACAGCTGGCAGGTGGACGATCTGCTGGCGGTGGCCCGCCGGGCCGCGCCGTTCGCCTCGCTGCCCGAGTCCGCGTTCACCGGCGTCCTCGACATGCTGGCCGGCCGCTACCCCTCGGACGCCTTCGCCGAGCTGCGGCCCCGCCTGGTCTGGGACCGGGTGACCGGCACGGTCACCGGCCGCCCCGGCGCCCAGCGGCTCGCCGTCACCTCGGGCGGCACCATCCCGGACCGCGGCCTGTTCGGCGTGTTCCTCGCCGGCTCCGACCCGAAGAAGGGCGGCGGCCGGGTCGGCGAGCTCGACGAGGAGATGGTCTACGAGTCCCGGGTGGGCGACGTGTTCACGCTGGGCACCAGCTCCTGGCGGATCGAGGACATCACCCGGGACCGGGTGCTGGTCTCGCCCGCGCCCGGCGTGCCCGGCCGGCTGCCGTTCTGGAAGGGCGACCAGCTCGGCCGCCCGCTGGAGCTGGGGCGCGCCGTCGGCGCGTTCCTGCGCGAGGTCGGCGCGCTGTCCGAGGAGGACGCCCGGCTGCGGCTGCTGGCGGCGGGCCTGGACGCGTGGGCGGCCGACAACATCATCGCCTACCTCACCGAACAGCGTCAGGCATGCGGCCACGTGCCCGACGACCGCACCATCGTGGTCGAGCGCTTCCGCGACGAGCTCGGCGACTGGCGGGTCGTCGTCCACTCCCCGTTCGGCGCGCAGGTCCACGCCCCCTGGGCACTGGCACTGTCCGCGCGGCTGTCGGAGCGGTACGGGATGGACGCCCAGGTGATGCACGCCGACGACGGCATCGTGCTGCGCCTGCCGGACGCCGACCTGATGGGCCTGGACCTCCTGGACCAGGAGCCTTCGCGGGCGGGCACGGAGTACGACGGCGAGAAGGCCCCGGTGGGCGCGGCCGACGTCGCCTTCGACCAGGGCGACGTCTCCCAGCTGGTCACCGATCAGGTGGGCGGTTCCGCCCTGTTCGCCTCCCGCTTCCGCGAGTGCGCGGCCCGCGCCCTGCTGCTGCCCCGCCGCAATCCCGGCAAGCGGACACCGCTGTGGCAGCAGCGCCAGCGGGCCTCCCAGCTGCTCGCGGTGGCGAGCGAGTTCGGCTCCTTCCCGATCGTCCTGGAGGCGATCCGGGAGTGCTTGCAGGACGTGTTCGACGTGCCCGGCCTGACCGAGCTGATGGGCGACATCGAGTCCCGCAAGGTCCGCCTGGTGGAGGTGACCACCCCCGAGCCCTCCCCCTTCGCCCGCTCCCTGCTCTTCGGCTACGTCGCCCAGTTCCTCTACGAGGGCGACTCGCCGCTCGCCGAGCGGCGGGCCGCCGCGCTCTCCCTGGACTCCCGGCTGCTGGCCGAGCTCCTCGGCCAGGCCGAGCTGCGCGAACTGCTCGACGCCGAGGTGCTCGCCGAGCTGGAGCGGGAGCTGCAGTGGCTCACCGAGGACCGGCGGGTGAAGGACGGCGAGGGCGTCGCCGACCTGCTGCGGCTGCTCGGCCCGCTCACCGCCGCCGAGCTGGCCGAGCGGGGCGCCGAGCCGGGCTGGGCCGAGGAGCTCGCCGCGGCCCGCCGCGCCATCCGGGTACGGATCGCCGGCGTCGACCACTGGGCCGCCGTGGAGGACGCCGGCCGGCTGCGCGACGCCCTGGGCACCGCCCTGCCGGTCGGCGTCCCCGAGGCGTTCACCGAGCCGGTCAAGGACCCGCTGGGCGACCTGCTGGCCCGCTACGCCCGCACCCACGGCCCGTTCACCTCGGCCTCGGCCGCCGCCCGGTTCGGGCTGGGCGTCGCGGTCACCGAGGGCGCCCTGCGCCGCCTGGCGGCGAGCGGCCGGGTCGTCGAGGGCGAGTTCCATCCGGCGGGCATCGGCCAGGAGTGGTGCGACGCCACGGTGCTGCGCCGGCTGCGCCGCCGCTCGCTCGCCGCGCTTCGTGAGGAGCTCGAGCCGGCTCCGCCCGCCGCCCTCGCCCAGTTCCTCCCCCAGTGGCAGCACATCGGCAGGGGCCACACGCTGCGCGGGATCGACGGCCTGGTCCGGGCGGTCGAGCAGCTCCAGGGCGCCTCCGTCCCCGCCTCCGCGCTGGAGAAGCTGGTCCTGCCCTCCCGCGTCACGGGGTACACCCCGGCGCTGCTCGACGAGCTGACCTCGGCCGGCGAGCTGGTCTGGGCGGGCGCCGGCTCACTGCCCGGGAAGGACGGCTGGGTCTCCCTCTACCTCGCCGACACCGCGCCCCTGCTCCTCCCGCCGGCCCATCCGCTGGAGCTGACCGCCCTTCACGAGTCGGTGCTGACGGCGCTGTCCGGCGGCTACGGCCTGTTCTTCCGGCAGATCGGCGACCAGGTCCGCGCCACCACCCACCCCGACGTCACGGACCCTCAGCTGGCGGACGCCCTGTGGGACCTCGCCTGGTCGGGCCGGCTCACCAACGACACCCTCGCCCCCATGCGGGCGCTGCTGGGCTCGGGGCGGACGGCCGGGTCGACCGCCCACCGCGCCAGGCGGTCGGTGCCCCGCGGGCGGTACGGCTCGCTCGCCGCGTCGGCCCACCGTCCGGCCTCCCGCACCGGTCCGCCCACGGTGGCCGGCCGCTGGTCGCTGCTGCCCGAGCGGGAGGGCGACGCCACCGTCCGCTCCACCGCCCTCGCCCGCACGTTGCTGGACCGACACGGCGTGGTGACGCGGGGGGCGGTCGGCGCGGAGGGCGTCGAGGGCGGCTTCTCGGCCGTCTACCGGGTGCTGGCGGCCCTGGAGGAGGTCGGGCAGGCCCGCCGCGGCTACGTGGTGGAAGGGCTCGGCGCCGCCCAGTTCGCCATGGAGGGCGCCGTCGACCGGCTGCGCGCCACGGCCAACGCCCGCGAGCGCGGCGAGGCGTCCCCGCCCGCCGACCCGTGGGGCGGCACGACGCCCGGCGGCGCGGACGGCGGTGACGGGGGCAACGACGGGTTCCCGCAGCCGTGGGGTCCCGCGCCGATCGCCGACCCGTCCGGCGGCCCCGGCAGGTTCGCGGGCCGTCCGGGCGGCCGGCGTGACGCGGGCGGCTCCCGCGCCGTGGTGCTGGCCGCCGCCGACCCCGCCAACGCCTACGGCGGCGCCCTCGGCTGGCCCGAGCCGCCGGGCGGCGCGGGGCACAAGCCGGGTCGCAAAGCCGGCTCCCTGGTGGTCCTGGTCGACGGCGAGCTGGTCCTCTACATGGAGCGGGGCGGGAAGAGCCTGCTCGCCTGGCCCGCCGAGCCGGACCTCCCCGCCGACCGCGACACCCGGCTGCGCGAGGCCGCCGAGGCGCTCGCCGAGGCCGCCCGCGCGGGCTCCCTGGGAACCGTCACGGTGGAGCGCGTCAACGGCGAGCCCGCGCTGAGCGCACCGCCCGGCACGGTCCTGGAGGGCGCCGGCTTCGTCGCCACGCCCCGGGGCCTGCGGATACGGGCCTGAGCGGCACGGGTCCGCGCCCCGGCCGGCCCGCGCCGATCCGACCCGCGCCCGAGCCGACCCGCGCCCCGCACCTCCCGGGCCGCGCCCTGCGGTGCGTGCCCTGCGGTGCGCGCCTTAGGGTGTCGGGCCCGACTGGCAGTGGGGGCACCAGTAGGTGGGGCGGTCGTCCTGGTCGGCGAGCCGGACAGGTGTGCCGCAGCGCAGGCAGGGGCGCGGTGCACGTCCGTAGACGTAGAGGTTCTGCCCCGTCTGCCGCCCCTCCGGCAGGCCTGGGCGCGACGGCGGCGTCGTGCGCCTCTGGTGACGGTTCCGGTTGGCGACCAGCAGCCGCCGCGCCGTCTCCGGCAGCGCCGCCGCCCGGTCGGCCGGCAGCATCGCGTACGGCAGCCAGGGCGTCACCCCGAGCAGGAAGCACAGCTCGCACTTGTACACGTTGCCGATGCCCGCGAGGTTGCGCTGGTCCAGCAGCGCCTCGCCCAGCGGACGGTCCGGCTCCCGGGCCAGATTGGCCAGGGCGACGTCGGGGTCCCAGTCGGGACCCAGCAGGTCGGGCCCCAGATGCCCCACGGCCTTCTCCTCCTCGGCGGTGCGCAGCAGTTCCAGCACCGGCAGCCGGTAGCCGACGGCGGTGTTCTCGGCCGTGCCCAGCACCGCCCGGATCTGGTGGTGCGGGCCCGGGAGCCGCAGCCGGGGGCCGGCGCCGGGGAGGACCTTCCAGGAACCGTCCATCCGCAGGTGCGAGTGGAGCGTGAGGTCACCCTCCAGCCGGGTCATCAGATGCTTGCCGCGGGCGACGACCTCCAGGACGGTCCGCCCGGTCAGGTCCGACGTGGCGAAGCGGGGCACCCGTAGGTCGCTGCGGAGCAGCACCCGGCCCGCGAGGGCGTCGTGCAGGTGCTTCGCGGTGAGCCATACGGTGTCGCCTTCGGGCATGCCTCAAGGGTGCCCCACGAAGGAGCGGTCAAGGGGGGTCGCCCGACGGCGAGCCCGGGTGGGCACTCACCGCCCGTGGGTCCGGCCACGTTCGCCGCCCCGGCGGGCGGACCGGGGACGACCGTCCCGGTGGGGGGCTCGGACTCCCCGCGTCACCGGCCCTCGTCCCCCGCGCCCCGCCCGCGCCAGGCCCGCAGCCACCGTCCCGTGGCGACGACCACACCGGTGGCCCGCTCCTTGGCGACGCAGTGCACCGGCAGCAGGCTCACGGTCCACCCGCCCAGCACCACGCCCGCCTCCACCGCTCCGGAGGCCCGCGGGACGAGGGCCAGCCGTAGGGCGGCCCACCACCACACCAGCCCCAGCGTCACCCTCACCGCCACGCCCATGCGGTACCTCCCGCTCCGCCCGGACGGCGGCTCACGCCCCGACACGGCGATCCCGCTGCCCCGCGGCCGCCCGGACCGGAGGCCTACCCGTTCTCCGCCTGGAACATCCAGTGGTGCTTCTCGAGGTCCGCGGTGATGCCGATCAGCAGGTCCTGCGTGATCGGGTCGGGCTGCTCCGTCTCCTGGACCCGTGAACGCATGCGCCCGATGACGGCGCCCAGCGCGTCCACCAGGGCGCGCACCGCGTCGCCGTCCTTGATCCAGCCGTCCGCGACCGTGGAGATGCCCGAGCCGGAGGCCACCGTGGCCGCACGGCCGTCCGGGGAGACCCCGAGCGCCGAGGCCCGCTCGGCCACCGAGTCGGAGTGGGCTCGGGCGCTGGTCACCACGTCGTCGAGCTGCAGGTGCAGCGAACGGAAGCGGGGACCCACGACGTTCCAGTGGACCTGCTTGGCGACCAGCGACAGGTCCACCAGGTCGACCAGCGCGCCCTGCAGCGCGCTCCCGACCACCTTGAGGTCCTCGTCCGGCAAAGGGCTCTTCACGACATACATGCGCAGCTCCTCGTCAGCCGACGTGTCACTCCACGATGACCGCAGCCCGCCGACACGGCAAACGGGGCGTACACGCACCCTGTGCGTGTACGCCCCGTCCGGTGACTCGGGCCAGGCTCAGACTCGGGCCGGGCTCATATTCGGGCCAGGCTCAGGCCGCGACCACGTCGACGGCCTCCGCGGGGGCCTTGATGGTGACCCGCTCCGGGGAGACGCCCGTCACCGAGACGGAACCCAGCATCGGGCGCACCGGGGCCGGTACGGCGGAGGAGTCGGTTGCGGCCGCGGACCGGGCCAGTTCGGCGAGAGCGAGCTCGTCGCTCACCTCACGCATCAGTTCGGACATGCGCACGTCCAGCGCGTCGCAGATCGCACTGAGCAGTTCGGAGGACGCTTCCTTCTGCCCGCGCTCCACCTCGGAGAGGTAACCGAGCGAGACCCGGGCGGAAGAAGAGACCTCGCGCAGAGTACGGCCCTGGCGCTGCCGCTGCCGACGCAGCACGTCACCCAGCAGGCGACGGAGCAGAATCATCGGTGGCTCCCTCCTCGGACCGCGTAGCCGCATCCTTCTCGCCCCACCGTACCGCCTCGCGCCGCGGCCGTGCGGGGAGCGATGTCGTGTTCACTCAGGGCTGCAAACATCAGATCCCCCCGTTCCGTTCCGTATCCTGTGTCCGCTCATTTCCTTGCCGTTGGCCCGCCTGCTCGGCCCTCTTGGCTTCGAGGAGCTCTTCCACAAGCAGCGCGAGAACGCTTCGTACACTCTCCATACGAATTTCCGCCCGTGTGCCGTTCAACCGCAGAGCGCGCACTTTCCCGCCCGCGGACGCGTCCCCGCCGACGGCCGCACCGCCCACGACAGCGACGTAGACGGTGCCGACGGGCTGCCCGTCCTGGGGCTCGGGTCCGGCCACCCCGGTGGTGGCGATGCCCCAGTCGGCGCGCAGCACCTTCCGCACGCCCCGCGCCATCTGCTCCGCGACCCGCGCGTCGACCGCCCCGTGTTCGGCGAGCAACTGCTCGTCGACCCCGAGGATGCGGTGCTTGATCTCGGTGGCGTACGCCGTCACCGAGCCCAGGACCGCCTTCGAGGCCCCCGGAACCTCCGTCAGCTCGGCCGCTACCAGCCCTCCGGTGAGGGACTCGGCGACAGCGACGGTCTCCCCGTGGTAGGTGAGCATCAGGACGGCTTCGGCGGCCGCGGAGGTCATGCCTTGCTCCCCCTCAACGCGGCCCGGCGCTCGGCCATTCCCTGCCGGCGCAGCACGATCGCCTGACGGACGTAGTCCAGACCGGTGACGACGGTCAGCGCGACCGCCACCGCCATCACCCACCAGCGCAGGGTGGCCAGCCACCCGGTCAGCGCCAGGATGTACATGCCCACCGCGATGCCCTGGGCGAGCGTCTTGAGCTTGCCGCCCCGGCTGGCGGGGATCACGCCGTACCGGATGACCAGGAACCGGATCACCGTGACGCCGAGCTCCCGGCCCAGGATGACCGCCGTCACCCACCAGGGCAGCTCGTCCAGCCAGGACAGGCAGACCAGCGCCGCGCCCATGATCGCCTTGTCGGCGATCGGGTCGGCGATCTTGCCGAAGTCCGTGACCAGGTTGTAGGTACGGGCCAGATGGCCGTCGAACAGGTCGGTGAACATGGCCACCGCGAAGGCCGCCCACGCGAAGGAGCGCCACGCCGGGTCGTACCCGCCGTGGGCCAGCATCAGCATCACGAACCCGGGCACCAGCACCAGCCGGAACATGGTGAGCAGGTTGGCCACGTTCCACAGGCTCGCCTGGTTCACGGCGGCCGCCGCGATCTTGCCGCCCTTGGCCGTCGGCCGGGCGCCCAGGGGCTCGACGGGCTCGTCCATCAGGACCTCCGTCTCGGGCAGGGCCTCCGTCTCGGGCGAGGCGCCCGCCGCTGACGCCGGTACGCCGCTCATCCGGTCGCCTCCGCGCGCTCCGCCCGGCCGCCGGGGAAGGCTCCGGCGCCCAGCAGCGCGCCGCCCACCGGCTCGGCAACCAGATCGGCGCCCTCGGTGGCGATCACCTTCGCCTCGACGAACTGTCCGACCCGCAGGCCGCCGGCCTCGGTGAGCCGGACCTGGCCGTCGGTCTCCGGCGCCTGATGCGCCGCACGCCCGTACACACCGTCCTCCTCGTCGACGGACTCCACCAGCACCCGGACCGTCTCGCCCACGCGCTCCTCGGCGCGCTGCGAGACGAGTTCCTCGGCCAGCCGGGAGACCCGGGCGAGTCGCTCGGCGACGACGTCCTCGTCGAGCTTGCCCTCGTACCCGGCGGCCTCGGTGCCCTCCTCGTCCGAGTACCCGAAAACGCCGATCGCGTCGAGCCGGGCGTGGGTGAGGAAACGCTCCAGCTCGGCGAGGTCCGCCTCGCTCTCGCCGGGGAAGCCCACGATGAAGTTGGACCGCACACCGGCCTCGGGGGCCTTGGCTCGGATGGTGTCCAGCAGCTCCAGGAACCGGTCGGTGTCGCCGAAGCGGCGCATGGCGCGCAGCACGGCGGGCGCCGAGTGCTGGAAGGAGAGGTCGAAGTACGGCACGACGCCCGGCGTGGAGGTCAGCACGTCGATCAGGCCGGGGCGCATCTCGGCGGGCTGCAGGTAGCTGACGCGCACCCGCTCGATGCCCTCGACCTCGGCGAGCTCCGGCAGCAGGGTCTCCAGCAGGCGGATGTCGCCCAGGTCCTTGCCGTAGGAGGTGTTGTTCTCGGAGACCAGCATGACCTCCTTGACGCCCTGCTCGGCCAGCCAGCGCGTCTCGTTCAGGACGTCGCCGGGGCGGCGGGAGATGAAGGAGCCGCGGAAGGACGGGATGGCGCAGAAGGAGCAGCGCCGGTCGCAGCCGGAGGCCAGCTTCACGGACGCCACCGGCGCGCCGTCCAGCCGGCGGCGCAGCGGGGCGCGGGGGCCGGAGGCCGGGGCCACGCCCTCGGGGAGGTCGGCCGGGGCCGGCTCGGCGTCGGCGGCCGCACCGTGCCCGGGCAGGGCGACGTCGGTGGCCGCCTGGCGCTCGGCGGGGCTGATCGGCAGCAGCTTGCGCCGGTCGCGCGGCGTGTGGGCGGCGTGGACGCCGCCGGAGAGGATGGTCTGCAGCCGGTCGGAGATGTCGGCGTAGTCGTCGAAGCCGAGGACGCCGTCGGCCTCGGGGAGCGCCTCGGCGAGCTCCTTGCCGTACCGCTCGGCCATGCAGCCCACAGCGACGACCGCCTGGGTCCGGCCGTGGCCCTTGAGATCGTTGGCCTCGAGGAGGGCGTCGACGGAGTCCTTCTTGGCGGCTTCCACGAAACCGCAGGTGTTGACGACGGCGACGTCCGCGTCCTCGGCGTTCTCCACGAGGGCCCAGCCGTCCGCCTCCAAGCGGCCTGCGAGCTCCTCCGAGTCCACCTCGTTACGGGCGCAGCCAAGGGTGACGAGTGCGACGGTACGGCGTTCAGGCATGGGCTCAAGACTACTTCGTTCCGTCGGCGTCCCACGCCGACGGGGTTGGCCCGGCCGGACCAACCCCGTCTGCGCACTCCCCTCGGTCCTCCGCGCGGCGGCTATCCGGCGGCGGGGTCTCCCTTGGTGTAGGACAGGCGTTCCACCTGGCCGTTCCGGAAGTCGTCCTCGATCTTCTCGCCGTTGACGTGGAGCTCGAGCGCTCCGGCGTTGCCGAGGACCAGGTCGACGCGGGTGTCGTCCTGGAAGGTGCGCGAGGCGCCCTGCTCCAGGACGCCGTCCCACAGGACGCGCCCGTTGTGGTCCTTCGCGGAGATCCAGCTGCGGCCGTCGGGGGCGCTCACCTTCACCACGACCTTGTCGCGCGGCGCGGCGGCGATGGCGCTCTCGGTGGGCTCGGGCGCGGCGGGCTCACGGGTGGGCTTCTTCGTCACCGAGACGCTGGGCTCAGGGCCCTCGGCGACCTGGGCGCGGTCGGCGCCGTCGCCGTCCCCGCCGAAGGCGGTGAAGCCGACGAAGCCGATCACGGCCACGATGGCGGCGACCATGGCCGCCGTCCAGTTCGGGCCGCGCCGCTCGGGGCGGATGCGTTCCGCCTCGAAGACCGGCGCAGCCGGTGTGGGCGCGGGGCGGCCGCCGTGCTTCCTGCCGTAGGCGGCGATCAGCGGTTCCGGGTCCAGCCCGACCGCGCGGGCCAGGGTGCGGAGGTGACCGCGGGCGTACACGTCGCCGCCGCAGGGGCCGAAGTCGTCCTCCTCGATGGCCCGCACGATGCCGACGCGCACCCGGGTGGCGTTGCTGACGTCTTCGACCGACAGTCCGGCCGCCGTGCGCGCCCGCTGGAGGGCGTCGCCGATCGACGGCGGGTCGTGGCGGTCCTTGTCGGTGTCGTCCTCGAACGGACGCTCTTCTTCTGGGGGGTTGCCGAGGGACACGGGGGCGCCTTTCGAGGGTGTGGCCACCTGTGCTGGAGGTTCAGTCTAGGGGGGGTGCCGAAGAGTGGGGCAAGCGGGCGACGACGGTTTGTAGGCCGCCGGTGGGCTCCCGCCTGTGACCGGTTTGACGTGCGTGAGCGGGGAACGGTTGCCCCGCTTCCCGTTACAGGAGGGTCACGGCCGACCGGAGTACCGGGCGGGCCCGGCGGGGCGTCCGCCTAGATGATCCCCCATTCCCGCTCCCCTTCCACGTCCGGCTCTCGCCAAACCACCCGAAGGTCGCTCGCCCGCCGCACGGTGCGGCCGGCCCGGCGCGATCCGCGGCGGGCCCCGCGCGATCCGCCGCGCGCCGGGCCGCTACTCGCCGGTGCTCTCGCCGCGGATCCGGGCGAGGGCCTCGTCGAGCTCGTCCGCCTTGACCAGGACGTCACGGGCCTTGGATCCCTCGCTGGGGCCCACGATCTGACGGGACTCCATCAGGTCCATCAGGCGGCCCGCCTTGGCGAAACCGACCCGCAGCTTGCGCTGCAGCATGGAGGTGGAGCCGAACTGCGTGGTGACGACCAGTTCGGCGGCCTGGCAGAGCAGGTCGAGGTCGTCGCCGATCTCCTCGTCGATCTCCTTCTTCTGCTTGGTGCCCACCACCACGTCGTCCCGGAAGACCGGCGTCATCTGCTCCTTGCAGTGCTCGACGACGGAGCGGATCTCGTCCTCGGCGACGAAGGCGCCCTGCATGCGGATCGGCTTGTTCGCGCCCATCGGCAGGAACAGACCGTCGCCCTTGCCGATGAGTTTCTCGGCGCCGGGCTGGTCGAGGATGACGCGGCTGTCGGCCAGCGAGGAGGTCGCGAAGGCGAGCCGGGAGGGCACGTTCGCCTTGATCAGGCCGGTGACGACGTCCACCGAGGGCCGCTGGGTGGCGAGCACCAGGTGGATGCCGGCGGCGCGGGCCAGCTGGGTGATGCGGACGATGGCGTCCTCGACGTCGCGCGGGGCGACCATCATCAGGTCGGCGAGCTCGTCCACGATCACCAGCAGGTACGGGTACGGCTGGAGTTCGCGCTCGCTGCCCGGCGGGGTCTTCAGCTTGCCGCTGCGGACGGCCTCGTTGAAGTCGTCGATGTGCCGGTAGCCGAACGCCGCGAGGTCGTCGTAGCGCAGGTCCATCTCGCGCACCACCCACTGCAGGGCCTCGGCGGCCCGCTTGGGGTTGGTGATGATCGGTGTGATCAGGTGCGGGATGCCCTCGTAGGCAGTGAGCTCGACCCGCTTGGGGTCGACCAGCACCATCCGCACGTCCTCCGGCGTGGCCCGCATCATGATCGAGGTGATCAGGCAGTTGATGCAGGAGGACTTGCCGGAGCCGGTCGCGCCGGCCACCAGGATGTGCGGCATGTGCGCCAGGTTCGCCATCACGTATCCGCCCTCGACGTCCTTGCCGAGGGCCACCAGCATCGGGTGGTCGTCCTCGGCGGCGTCCGCGAGCCGCAGCACGTCACCGACGTTGACCATCTCGCGGTCGGTGTTGGGGATCTCGATGCCGACCGCGGACTTGCCGGGGATCGGGCTGATGATCCGCACGTCGGGGCTGGCGACCGAGTACGCGATGTTCTTGGTGAGCGCCGTGATCCGCTCGACCTTGACGGCGGGCCCCAGTTCGACCTCGTACCGGGTGACCGTCGGGCCCCGGGTGAAGCCCGTGACGGCCGCGTCGACCTTGAACTCCTTGAAGACGTTGCCCAGCGCGGCGGCGACGGCGTCGTTGGCGGCGGTGCGGGACTTGCCGGGACCACCGCGGTGCAACAGGTCGAGCGAGGGCAGCGCGTAGGTGATGTCGCCCGCCAGCTGCAGCTGTTCGGCGCGCGGCGGCAGGTCGTGCTCGCGGACCGGCGGCGCCTTCGTCAGGTCCGGGACGGTTTCCGTGGTGGCCGGAAGCCGCTCCGGCGCGGGCACCGGCAGGTTCTTCGGCGCGGGCCGCGCGGTCGGCACGGACGGCTCGGAGCGCTCGGTGTCCTCCCCGCGCCCGCCCCGCTCCGTGACGCCCTGGGTGAGCCCGGCGACCAGCGGCGACGGCGGCAGCCCGTTCATGATCGCCCCGTCCAGCGCGGCGGCTGCCTCGGCGGCGACGTCGACGGCGTCCATCGGCCGGTTCGGGTCGGGGCGGCGGGCGCCGCGGCGGGAACGGCCCCGGCCACGGGCCGGCGTGTCCAGACCGGCCGCCTCGGCCGTGTCCTCGTCCGCCGGGGGCAGCTGACGCCGGCTCCGGGAGCGGGGCAGCGCCTCGCGCCACTGCTCCTCGTACCGCTCGTCGTCCTCCCCCACCACGTCGTCCTCGGCGAAACCGGGCGCCGCCGCGGGCGCCTGCACCACGCCCAGCCTGACGCCCAGGGCACGCAACCGCTGCGGAATGGCGTTGACCGGGGTCGCGGTGACCACCAGCAGACCGAACACGGTGAGCAGCAGCAGGAGCGCCACGGCGAGCGCGGCGCCGGTCGCGTAGACCAGCGGGGTGGCGGCGGCCCAGCCGATGAGCCCGCCGGCGTCCCTTATCGCCTGCATGCCCCCGCTGCGCGCGGGCGACCCGCACGCCATGTGGACCTCGCCGAGCACACCGATCGCCAGCGCGGACAGACCGATCACGATCCGCCCGTTGGCCTCCGGCTGCTCCGGGTGACGCACGAACCGCGCGGCGACCACGGCGAGCAGGATGGGCACCAGCAGGTCCAGGCGGCCGAACGCGCCGGTGACCAGGATCTCCACCAGCTCCCCGACCGGCCCCTGCAGGTCGGCCCAGGTGCCCGCCGCCACCATCAGGGACAGCGCGATCAGCAGGAGGGCGACGCCGTCCTTGCGGTGGGCCGGGTCGAGGTTCTTCGCCCCCGTCCCTATGCCCCGCAGCACGGCGCCGACGGCGTGGGCGACACCCAGCCACAGGGCGCGGACGAGCCGGTAGACACCGTTGGTAGGACTCGGGGCGGGCTTCGGCGCCGCCTTGGCGGCCGCCTTCTTCGCGGGCGCCTTCCTCGCGGCGACCTTTCCGGCCACCGGCTTGCCCTTCGCGGACCGGGCGGGCCTCGGCGCCCTCGCGGCCGAGGACGCCTTCGCGGGAGCGGGCGGCTTCTTGGCGGCGGAAGGTCGTGAGGCCATGAGGGTGAGGTTACCGGGGGAGACGCCTGGGGACACGCCTGCGCGGGCCTTCACCCGTTCGTGTCGTCCTTGAGGTCGACACGGCGTCTGCCGGCGGCGTGCGGGACATCGGTGACACCTTCTCAGCGACCGCTGCGGCGCGGTTGCTCAGCTCTGCTGCGGGAGCCTCGGCGCGGCCGCCCCGGTACCCGGCTCCAGCGCGTCCAGCGCACGGCGCAGGCCGTTCAGCTTGCGCTCCAGGTGCGCCGCCGTGGCGACCGCCGCGGCGTCGGCCGCCTCGTCGGTCAACTGCTTGGACAGCGCCTCGGCCTGCTCCTCGACCGCGGCCAGCCGCGCCGACAGCTCGGCCAGCAGACCGGAACCCGCCGCGCCCTCCTTGACGGCCTCGCCCTCGGGGCGCTCGCCGCCGCCCTCCAACTGCAGCCGCAGCAGCGCCGCCTGCTCCTTGAGCTGGCAGTTCTTCATGTACAGGTCGACGAAGACGGAGACCTTCGCCCGCAACACCCACGGGTCGAACGGCTTGGAGATGTAGTCCACCGCACCCGCCGCGTACCCGCGGAAGGTGTGATGCGGCCCGTGGTTGATGGCCGTGAGGAAGATGATCGGGATGTCCCGGGTCCGCTCGCGCCGCTTGATGTGCGCCGCGGTCTCGAAACCGTCCATCCCCGGCATCTGGACGTCGAGCAGGATGACCGCGAAGTCGTCCGTCAGCAGCGCCTTGAGCGCTTCCTCCCCGGACGATGCCCGGACCAGCGTCTGATCGAGCGCGGAGAGGATGGCCTCCAGCGCCAGCAGATTCTCCGGCCGGTCATCGACCAGGAGGATCTTGGCCTTCTGCACCATGGCCCGTCCTCCTCGCCCCGGCTTGGGGCCGCCCCTGTTCGCAGGACTCGCGGCGACGTCCTGGGACGCCGCCCGCGGGGACGACTCCCTTGCGCCGTCCGTCCTTGTGCCGGTCATCGTAGCCGCACCCCGGGTGCCACCACACCCTGTCACCGCGATGTCACTGTGCATGCAGCGGAAACGCGACGCGAGACCAAATGGTTCCCGGTAGTACGGTTCGCCCACCGGGCAGCACGCGGCCACGGCCACCCTCTGTAGCCCGCTTACCCCCGATGGCCGGTTTCTCACCTCCCGGAGCGGATCACTTCCGCCCCATCCAACTCTCCATCACCTCGAGCAGGTGATCGGGGTCCACGGGCTTGGTGACGTAGTCGGACGCACCCGACTCGATCGCCTTGTCCCGGTCGCCCTTCATCGCCTTCGCGGTCAGCGCGATGATCGGCAGCCCGGCGAACTGCGGCATCCGCCGGATCGCCGTCGTCGTCGCGTAACCGTCCATCTCCGGCATCATGATGTCCATCAGGACGATCGTGACGTCCTCGTGCTGCTCCAGCACCTCGATGCCCTCACGGCCGTTCTCCGCGTACAGCACCGCCACCCCGTGCTGCTCCAGCACGCTGGTGAGGGCGAACACGTTGCGGATGTCGTCGTCGACGATCAGCACCTTCTCGCCGTGGAACCGCACACCCGGCCGGGCGCCCGCCGACGGCGCCGCGGACCGCTCCGCCCCGCCCTCGTCGAACGCCGCCCTCGGCTCCTCCGCCGGCCGCGCCGGCGGCTGCTCCTCCCGGCGCCGGCGCCGGAAGAGGGCCGCCGGACCGCTCTGCGTCTCCCGGTAGGAGTTCACCTCGGCCGGCGTCTCCCCCGCGGGCAGCTCCGCCCGCGCCGGGGAACCCTCCAGCGCCTCGCCCTCCCCGGGCCCCTGCTGCGGGACCTCGTTCGGGTGCAGCGGCAGGTACAGCGTGAACGTGGAACCGCGGCCCGGCTCGGACTGGGCGTGGATCTCGCCGCCCAGCAGCCGCGCGATCTCCCGCGAGATCGACAGACCCAGTCCCGTGCCGCCGTACTTGCGGCTGGTGGTGCCGTCGGCCTGCTTGAACGCCTCGAAGATCACCCGCATCTTGCTCGCCGCGATACCGATGCCCGTGTCCGTCACCGAGAACGCGATCATCTCCGCGTTCGGCTCGCTCAGCGAACCCGACTCCAGCAACTGCTCCCGGATCGCCGACGGGACGTCCGCCCCGGCATGCCGGATCACCAGCTCCACCGCGCCGCTGTCGGTGAACTTCACCGCGTTCGACAACAGGTTGCGCAGCACCTGCAGCAGCCGCTGCTCATCGGTGTGCAGCGTCGCCGGCAGCTCCGGCGACACCCGCACCGAGAAGTCCAGGCCCTTCTCCGCGGTCAGCGGCCGGAACGTCGCCTCCACGTAGTCCACCAGCTGCACCAGCGCGATCCGCGTCGGCGAGACGTCCATCTTGCCCGCCTCGACCTTCGACAGGTCCAGGATGTCGTTGATCAGCTGCAGCAGATCCGATCCCGCGCCGTGGATCGTCTCCGCGAACTCCACCTGCTTCGGGGACAGATTGCCGTCCGCGTTGTCCGCCAGCAGCTTCGCCAGGATCAGCAGCGAGTTCAGCGGAGTCCGCAGCTCGTGCGACATGTTGGCGAGGAACTCGCTCTTGTACCGCATGGACACGGCGAGCTGTTCGGCGCGCTCCTCCAGGACCTGCCGCGCGTCCTCGATCTCGGTGTTCTTCACCTCGATGTCGCGGTTCTGCCGCGCCAACAGCTCGGCCTTCTCCTCCAGTTCGGCGTTGGACTCCTGAAGCGCCAGCTGCCGCTGCTCCAACTCCGCCGAACGGTCCCGCAGCTGCTCGGTCAGCTTCTGCGACTGCTTCAGCAGCACCTCGGTCTTGCTGTTCACCGAGATGGTGTTGACGCTGGTCGCGATCATCTCCGCGATCTGGTTGAGGAAGTCCTTCTGGATCTGCGTGAACGGCGTGAACGACGCCAGCTCGATCACACCGAGCACCGTGCCCTCGAAGAGCAGCGGCAGCACGATCACCTGCGCCGGCGGCGCCTCCCCGAGACCGGAGGCGATCTTCAGGTAGCCGCTGGGCGCGTTCTCCACCAGGATCGCCCGCCGCTCCTGCGCGGCCGTGCCCACCAGACCCTCACCGGGCCGGAACGACGTCGGCATCGACCCCATCGAGTAGCCGTAGCTGCCGAACATCCGCAGCTCGAACGCGTCCCCGTCGAGGGCGCCGACCTCCTGGGTGTCCCCCGGCGGGATCGCCAGGAAGAACGCCCCGTGCTGCGCGGACACCACCGGCGTCAGCTCGCTCATCACCAGCGACGCCACGTCGTCCAGGTCCCGGCGGCCCTGCATCAGCGCCGAGATCCGGGCCAGGTTGCCCTTCAGCCAGTCCTGCTCCTTGTTCGCGATGGTGGTGTCGCGCAGGTTGGCGATCATCTTGTTGATGTTGTCCTGCAGCTCCTGGATCTCGCCGGAGGAGTCGACGTCGATCTTCAGGTTGAGGTCGCCGCGGGTCACCGCGGTGGCGACCCGGGCGATCGCCCGCACCTGCCGGGTCAGGTTCCCGGCCATCTCGTTCACCGACTCCGTCAGGTCCCGCCAGGTGCCGTCCACGTCCCGCACCCGCGCCTGACCGCCCAGCCGGCCCTCGGTGCCCACCTCACGGGCGACCCGGGTGACCTCCTCCGCGAACGAGGACAGCTGGTCGACCATCGTGTTGATGGTCGTCTTCAGCTCGAGGATCTCGCCCCGCGCGTCGATGTCGATCTTCTTGGTCAGGTCGCCCTTGGCGATCGCCGTCGTGACCATGGCGATGTTGCGCACCTGACCCGTCAGGTTGGACGCCATCTGGTTCACCGACTCGGTGAGGTCCTTCCAGGTGCCCGCCACCCCCGGCACGTGCGCCTGACCGCCCAGGATGCCGTCCGTGCCCACCTCGCGGGCCACCTTGGTGACCTGCTCGGCGAACGACGACAGCGTCTTCACCATGATGTTGATGGTGTCGCCGAGCTGCGCCACCTCGCCGCGGGCCTCGATGGTCACCTGCCGCGTCAGGTCGCCGTTGGCGACCGCCGACGCGACCTGCGAGATGTTCCGCACCTGGGTGGTGAGGTTCTTCGCCATCAGGTTGACGTTGTCGCTCAGGTCCTTCCAGATGCCGGTGACGCCCGGCACGTGCGCCTGACCGCCCAGGATGCCCTCGGTGCCCACCTCACGGGCCACCCGCGTCACCTGCTCCGCGAACGACGACAGCTGGTCCACCATCGTGTTGACGGTGGTCACCAGCTCGAGGATCTCGCCCTTGGCGTCGACGGTGATCTTCTTCGACAGGTCGCCCTTGGCGACCGCCGTGGTGACCTCGGCGATGTTCCGCACCTGGATGGTGAGGTTGTTCGCCATGAAGTTCACCGACTGGGTCAGGTCCTTCCAGGTGCCGGAGACCCCCTGCACCTCGGCCTGACCGCCCAGGATGCCCTCGGTGCCCACCTCACGGGCCACTCGGGTCACCTGCTCCGCGAAGTTCGAGAGCTGGTCCACCATCGTGTTGAGGGTGTTCTTCAGCTCGAGGATCTCGCCGCGCGCGTCCACGTCGATCTTCTGCGACAGGTCGCCGCGCGCCACCGCCGTCGCGACCTGCGCGATGTTGCGCACCTGAGCCGTCAGGTTCCCGGCCATGCCGTTCACCGAGTCCGTCAGGTCACGCCACACGCCGGCCACGCCCGGCACCTGCGCCTGACCGCCCAGGCGCCCCTCGGTACCCACCTCACGGGCCACCCGGGTCACCTGGTCGGCGAAGGCGGACAGCTGGTCGACCATCGTGTTGATGGTGTTCTTCAGCTCGAGGATCTCGCCGCGCGCGTCCACATCGATCTTCTGCGACAGGTCGCCGCTCGCCACCGCCGTCGTCACCTGCGCGATGTTGCGCACCTGCGAGGTGAGGTTGCCGGCCATGCTGTTGACGGAGTCGGTGAGCTCCTTCCAGGTGCCCGACACCCCGTCCACCCGGGCCTGACCGCCCAGGCGGCCCTCCGTGCCCACGTCCCGCGCCATCCGCGTCACCTGGTCGGCGAAGCTGGAGAGCTGGTCCACCATCCGGTTCACGGTGTTCTTCAGCTGGAGCATCTCGCCCGAGACGTCCACCGTGACCTTCTGCGACAGGTCGCCGTTGGCCACCGCCGTCGTCACCTGCGCGATGTTCCGCACCTGACCGGTGAGATTGCGGAACGCCGTGTTGACGGAGTCGGTGAGGTCCTTCCAGGTGCCGGCCGCGCCGGGCACCTGCGCCTGACCGCCCAGCTCACCCTCGACGCCCACCTCACGGGCCACCCGCGTCACCTCGGCGCCAAACGCGGAGAGCTGGTCCACCATCCCGTTGACGGTGTTCTTCAGCTCCAGCATCTCGCCGGCCACGTCCACCGTGACCTTCTGCGACAGGTCGCCGTTCGCCACCGCCGTCGTCACCGCGGCGATGTCCCGCACCTGCGTCGTCAGGTTCCGGAAGACCGTGTTCACCGAATCGGTGAGGTCCTTCCAGGTCCCCGCCGCGCCCGGGACGTTCGCCTGGCCGCCCAGCCGGCCCTCGGCGCCGACCTCGTTGGCGACCCGGGTGACCTCGTCCGCGAAGATCCGCAGCGTCTCGGTCATCTGGTTGATCGTGTCGGCCAGCTGCGCCACCTCACCGCGGGCGCTCACCGTCACCTTCCGCGACAGGTCGCCGTTCGCGACCGCGGTGGTCACCTCGGCGATCCCGCGCACCTGCGCGGTGAGGTTGCCCGCCATCAGGTTGACCGAGTCGGTCAGGTCCTTCCACACACCGGCCACGCCCGGCACCTGCGCCTGTCCGCCCAGCTCACCCTCGGTGCCCACCTCACGGGCCACCCGGGTCACCTCGGCCGCGAACGCGGAGAGCTGGTCCACCATCGTGTTGACGGTGTTCTTCAGCTCGAGCATCTCGCCCTCGACGTGCACGGTGACCTTGCGGGAAAGGTCACCGTTGGCCACGGCGGTGGTGACGAGCGCGATGTCCCGCACCTGAAGGGTGAGCCGGTGCGCCATCGTGTTGACGGACTCGGTCAGGTCCTTCCACGAACCCGACATACCGCGCACCTGGGCCTGACCACCCAGCTTGCCCTCGGTGCCCACCTCGCTGGCCACCCGGGTCACCTCGTCGGTGAACCGCGACAGCTGGTCGACCAGGTTGTTCACCGTCCGCGAGACCTTCAGGAACTCGCCGCGCAGCGGATGCCCGCTGCCGTCGGAGCCCCGGGTCCGCAGCTCCATCCGGGGCGACAGGTCCCCCTCCGCCACCGCGGAGAGCACCCGGCCCACCTCGGACACCGGCCGCACCAGATCGTCGACCAGCGCGTTCGACGCGTCGATCGCGGAGGCCCAGGAGCCCTCGCAGGCCCCCGTCTCCAGCCGCTCGGTGAGCTTTCCCTCACGTCCGACCATCCGCCGCACCCGGGCCAGCTCGCCCGTCAGGTGCAGGTTCCGGTCCGCGACCTGGTTGAACACGGCGGCGATCTCCGACATGACGTCGTCGCCGGACACCGTCAGCCGCTTGCGGAAGTTCCCGTCCCGCATCGCCACCAGGCCGGACAGCAACCTGTTGAGCGCGGCCGTGTCCACCTGGGTGGTGCCTCCGCCCTTCGCACGCGTCCTACTGCCCCGCGTCGCCGCGCCAGCCTCCACTGTGTCCCTCCCGCAGGGATCGACCAACCACTGCCGTGCACGTGCCCGCAACCTCGGCCACGCTCACGTCGCCCTCCCGTCACAACCACGCGCCGGGGGTGTATGCATCAAGCCTGCCCAGTGTTTCACTTCGGCCGAACCAGGCCATAACAGTTCGGCAAGCCCGCACACCGTCCGCACACACTGCGGACGGAATCGGCGTCAACCGGCATCCGCGCGGACCTCTCAGGTAAGTAACCTTGCAGGAGGCTGCCTGGGCCGAACGGTCCCGTCCGGCCCTGGGCGGTGGTAAGACGAAGTGTGGGCATCGGAGGGGCGGCCTCGGAGAACATGACGACCGGACTGATCTCGGGGGACCCGACTCCGGAGCACACCGGGCCGACGGATGCGTTCCCCGCTCAGCAGCGGCACGCGCAGGACGCACCGCCGGACACCCACGCCCACGAGCGCACGAGGAGTTCTGTGATCACCGCGCGGGCGGCCGCCAGCTTCGAGCCAGTGGGGCGCTCCGTCGCCACGGCCCGCTCCTTCGTCCGCGACACCCTCCAGGGCTGGGGCTTCGCCGACATCATCGACGACGCCGTCGTCCTCACCAGCGAGCTGGTCACCAACGCCGTGGTCCACGCCGGCACCGCCGCCGACGTCGTCTGCCTGCGCACCGACGACGGCGTCCGCATCGAGGTCGCCGACCACTACCCCGAGCGGGAGGTCCCGCTCCAGTCCGCCGCGCACCCTGTGAGCAGCCCGGACCAGGAGGGCGGCCGCGGCCTGCAGCTCTGCGCCGCCCTCGCCGCCCGCTGGGGCGTCGAGTACACGACCACCCGCAAGCAGGTCTGGTTCCACCTCGACCTCCCCGACCGCGCCGTAGGCACCCGCTCCGCGGGCCCCGCGCTCCCCGTCGACATGCTCCCCGCCGCCGACGGCCGGGTCAGGGTGGCCGTCGTCCAGATCGACCACGACGGCGCCGTCAGCGCCTGGAACGAGGACGCCGAGGAGCTCTTCGGCTACCCGGCCTCCTCCGTCACCGGCAAGCCCCTCACCGATCTCGCCGCCTGGCCGCACACCCCCGGCACCAGCACCGGCATCGTCGAGGCCCTCCAGCTGTCCCGCTGGGAAGGCAGCTACGGCATCCGCGACGCGGCGGGCCGCGTCGTGCCCGTGTACGCCTCGCACCTGCGCGTCCGCGACCCCGAGGGAGCCCCCTCCACCGTCTGTCTCCTCGTCCGCAACGAGGAGCGCGCCGTCCTGCAGAGCCCCTCCCGCGGCGCCGCGGGCGACACCGCCCACCACGACGGCCGGGACGCCGACCCCTTCGAGGTCTTCATCGGCTCCCCCGCCCCCGACGACCTGGACGGCCTCCTGCAGCGCACCGTCGAGCGGGCCCGCGACATGCTCGACGCCGACGCCGCCTTCCTGCTGCTGGCCACCGACGACGAGACCGAGCTGGAGGTCCGCGCGTCGACCGGCCTGCCGTCGGCCCGCCAGCGCTTCGCCCGCGTCCCCGTCGAGGCCGGCCCCGGCCGCTACGGCTCGGCCCGCATGCCCGCCGTCCACGACGACCTCGCCGCCACCCCGGGCTCCATCCCGCTGCTCGACGGCACCGGCATGCGCTCGGTGGTGACGGTCCCGCTCAAGGTCGAGGGCCGCCTCACCGGCTCCCTCGGCGTCGCCGCGGAGGCCTCCGGCCGCTACTCCAACGAGGAGGCGCTGCGCCTTCAGTTCGCCGCCGACCGGATCGCCCTGGCCGTCGAGTCGGCCCGCCTGGGCGAGCTCGAGCGGCTCCGCCGCGGCTCCCTCAGCTTCCTCGTCGAGGCGTCCGACCTCCTGGCGGGCACCCTGGACCGCGACCAGACGCTCGCCCTGATGGCCCAGATGACGGTGCCGACGCTGGCCACCTGGTGCGCCGTCTACACGATCAACGACCCGTCCTCCGACCCCTATCTGTCGTACGTCCTGCATGAGGACGAGGACCGGATCGACGGGCTGAAGGCCCTGCTCTCCAAGATCTCTCCCCCCGACCCGGTGCCGACCCCCGGCGCCCGCGTCTGGACCGCCCCCTTCAAGGCCGCCCACGACGCCGCCCTGCGCACCTCCATGCGCAGCCTCGGCCTGGGCGAGCCCACCACGGTCTCCTCCGGCATCGGCCCCACCCTCGCCACCGCCTCCGCGGTGGGCGGCGAGACGGTCGTCCTGCCGCTGGTCGCCCGCAACCGGGTCATCGGCATGCTCACCCTGGGCAAGCCCACCGACGAGCACTTCCGTCAGGAGTCCCTGGAACTGGCCGAGGACCTCAGCCGCCGGGCCGCCCTGGCCCTGGACAACGCGCGCCTGTACTCGGAGCGCACGGCGATCAGCCAGTCCTTGCAGCGCAGCCTCCTCCCGCCGGAGCTCCCCCGGATCGACGGCGTCGAGGTGGAGGTCATCTACCAGGCGGCCGGCGAGGGCAACGAGGTCGGCGGCGACTTCTACGACCTCTTCCCCATCCGCGACGGCGCCTACGGTTTCGCCATCGGCGACGTCTGCGGCACCGGACCCAACGCGGCGGCCGTCACCGGCCTCGCCCGGCACGCGCTGCGCCTGCTGGCCCGCGAGGGCCTCAGCGGCCCCGCCGTGCTGCAGCGCCTGAACTCCGCGATCCTCGACGAGGGCGAACGCAGCCGCTTCCTCACGCTGCTCTACGGAGAGCTGTGGCCGCAGGAGGACGGCAGCGCCCTGCTCAAGGTGGTCTGCGCCGGCCACCCGCTCCCTCTCCGCCTGCGCCAGGACGGCACGGTGGAGCCTGCGGCGGAGCCGCAGCCCCTGCTCGGCGTCATGGACGACCTGGAGCTCTACGAGGAGACCCGCGTCCTCGACCCGGGCGACGTCCTGCTCTGCGTCACGGACGGCGTCACCGAACGCCGCGAGGGGATGCGCATGCTGGGCGACGACGGCCTCGCGGACGTCCTGACGACCTGTACCGGACTCACCGCCGGCGCGGTCGCCTCACGGGTCCTGCGGGCCGTGGAACGCTTCGCCTCCGAGCCCCCGTCGGACGACATGGCCATCCTGGCGATGCGGGTGCCGGGGCTGCAGGCCGACTGATGGGGGCCGGGTAGGCCCGGCCCTCCTGGAAACACAAAGAGGCCCCGCCCGAATGGGCGGGGCCTCTTTGTGGCTGAGCCCCCAAACGGAATCGAACCGTTGACCTTCTCCTTACCATGGAGACGCTCTACCGACTGAGCTATAGGGGCCTTGTCGTTTCGAGGTTTCCCTCGCGGCGACACATGAATACTAACCCACGACCTGCGGGGATTCCAACTCCAGGCCGAGCGGCGGGCCGGCGGCGTGGACGTCCGCCCGCAATTGCCCAGAATTGTGCGGCGCTCACCCCGGGGCGCCGGCCGTCTGCTGAAGCGGAGCCGCCCCGGCCTGGGGCGATCTGCCCGGAAATGCAGAAAGCCCCCGCACAATGTGCGGGGGCTTTCCCAATATTTGTTCGGCGGCGTCCTACTCTCCCACAGGGTCCCCCCTGCAGTACCATCGGCGCTGTGAGGCTTAGCTTCCGGGTTCGGAATGTAACCGGGCGT